>DASWGL010000526.1:0-13525 GCA_036393735.1 Gemmatimonadaceae bacterium
AAGAGACGTTCGGCAAGCCGAGCGACCCGCAGCGTGAGGGCTGGCCGGCGATCGCGAGTGGATCCCACACTCTCATACTCGCCCCGACCGGAACCGGAAAGACTTTGGCGGCGTTTCTGTGGGAGCTGAACGAGCTGATCCTTCGAGGAACGAAAGAGCCGCTCTCGAATGCGGTCCAACTTCTCTACATCTCGCCGCTCAAGGCTCTGAACAACGACATTCAGAGAAATCTGGAGCGGCCGCTCGCCGAACTTCGAGAGCGATTTACGTCGGAGGGAAAGGAGCTCCCCGAGATTCGCGTCGCCGTTCGCACGGGTGACACACCGGCCTCGGCGCGCGCGAGAATGCTTCGAAAGTCCCCGCACATTCTGATCACCACGCCTGAATCGCTCAACATCATGCTGACGACGCTCAAGGGCCGCGGGATGTTCAGCGGAGTCCGCGCGGTGATTGTCGACGAGATTCACGCAATAGCAGGGACCAAGCGTGGTGCTCATCTGGCGTTGACCCTCGAGCGACTCGAAGCGCTGGTGGAGAAGTCGCCGCAGCGGATTGGTCTGTCGGCAACGCAAAGGCCGCTCGAGGAAATTGCGCGATTTCTCGGCGGGTGCGAAATCGGTACCTCTGCAACACCGGCATTCCGTCCGGTGACGATCGTCGATTGCGGTATGACGAAGGAGATGCAGATCGCCGTCGAGTCCCCAGTCGCCGATCTTGGCAACGTCGGCGGCAGCATCTGGCCTGCGGTCGCACCACTCGTTCTGCGACATATCCGGGCATCCAATACAACGCTGGTGTTCGTCAACAACCGTGCTCAGGCGGAGAAGATTGCGGCCCGCGTCAACACTCTCGCTGAGGAAGAGATCGCCCTTCCGTATCACGGATCGCTGGCGAGGGAGCGCAGGTTCGCTCTGGAAGAGCGCCTGAAGGCGGGATCTCTTCGCGCTCTCATTACCACCAGCTCCCTCGAGCTGGGGATCGATATCGGATCGGTCGATCTCGTTATACAGCTGCAATCGCCGAAGCGTGTCGCCGCGGCGCTGCAGAGAGTCGGACGCGCGGGGCATACACTGGGAGTACCAAGCCGCGGAATACTCGTACCTACCTTTCGCGACGATGCGCTGGAGATCGCGGCGATAGTCGCGGCGATGCGTGCCGGAGACGTGGAGCCTACTCACGTCGTGCAGAATTCACTCGATGTGCTTGCCCAGGTGGTCGTGGCCGCCGTCTCGGTCGGTGACTGGCGAAGCGAAGACCTCTTCCATCTTGTGCGACGAGCCTATCCCTATCATCAGCTGACTCGCGGTGCGTTCGATGAAGTGGTGGCGATGTTGTCGGGGAAGTATCCGTCCGACATTGCTGCCGAACTGGAGCCGCGAATCACGTGGGATCGCGTGAACGACAGGCTGATCGGAAGCCGGGCGGCGCGCATGACGGCGGTGATTTCCGGTGGGACGATTCCCGATCGCGGCTTATACACGGTGAATCTTCCCGATCGCACGCGGCTGGGAGAGCTGGATGAAGAGTTCGTGCACGAGTCGCGGACAGGCGATGTCTTTCAGCTTGGCTCGTCGACGTGGAGGATTGCGGCGATCGAGCACGACCGCGTAGTCGTAACGCCCGCTCCCGGTACCCCAGCGCGGATGCCGTTCTGGCACGGCGAGTACTTGGCGCGGTCCCTGATGCTGAGCCATCGCGTCGGGGCACTGCGCCGTGAGCTGGCGGAGGCCCCGAACGAGGAGAGACTAGCCACCGAGTACGGCTGTGATGCCGCGACCTCCAACTCCCTTGTGAAATACATCGCCTCGCAGCGAGCGGCCACGGGAATCGTGCCCGATGACAGAAACATTGTCATCGAGCAATTCAGGGATGAGACGGGTGCCGTCCGCATCGTCATTCACGCCGCGTTTGGAGGAAGAATCAACGCACCCTGGGGGATGGCGCTTGCGCAACGCGTGCGTGAGGCGATCAACGACACTGACCTGCAGGTGCAGACGACGGACGACGGCATCATGCTGCGTCTGCCAGATCTGGGCATGAGCATACCGCTTCAATCGTTACTCGGTCTGTCCGGAACGGAAGCCGAGCAATTGGTGCTGGAAGAAGTCGGCTCGACATCGCTTTTCGGTGCACGCTTCAGAATGAATGCCGCACGGGCGCTGCTTCTGCCCCGCGGGAATCCGCGACGCCGCATGCCCCTCTGGCTGCAGCGATTGAAATCGCTCGATCTGCTCCAGGTCGTCCGGCAGTTCCCGAGCTTCCCAATTCTGGTCGAGACGTACCGCGAAGTTCTGCAGGACGCGTTCGACATGCAGGGATTAAAGGAAACGCTGGCAGAAATCACGGCGGGCAATATTCGCATCCACAGTGTGCAGACGGATTCGCCGTCGCCGTTCGCCGCGAGCCTGCAGTTTGGCTTCGTGATGGACTGGCTCTACGGGGACGACACTCCTCGCGCAGAGCAGAGAGCGGCGCTGCTGTCGATCGACAGATCCCTCCTCGACGAAGTCATGGGTGGGGAGGGTAGCGACGACATCACGCGTGAAGCAATCGACCTGACTCTGTCAGAGAGGCGAGGAACGGCGCCAGGCAGACGAGCGCGAACCGAGGACGAACTTGCGCAGCTGATCGACCGGGCAGGCGATCTCACCGGCGACGAGGTGAGATCTCGAATCGCGACAGAGGAAGAAAATGTCCGTGGAGATCCGTTCGGCAAGCTGCTGGAGGCCAATCGCCTCATTGCGATCCAGCTTGGATCTGAAGCGGCGAAGGAATGGCGCTTCATTTTGACGGAGACCTACCTGCGTTACGTCTCGGCGTTTGGCTCCGAGCAATTGTCGAGGGTGCGCGGCACTCCCGAGTTGGTCGAGCAGGACGCCGAGCTTGTGATTCCGGACATTCTGCGTTACGCAGCCATCAACGCTTCGGCGGCGCAGCGGGAAATTCTCGCGCGCTTCCTGACACAATCGGGACCAGTGACCGTCCAGGAAATCCACGATCGTTATGGATGGCCACGCGAATGGATCGAATCCCGACTCACTGAGTGGGAAAGTGCCGGCAAGCTTATACGCGGAAAATTCCGGCGTGAGATTCAGGATTTCGAGTGGTGCTCGCGACGGGTAGTCGAGATCGGCCGCCGGCGGGCCCTCGCCGCGCTGCGGAAGCAAATCGAGGCCGTCGACCTTCCGCATTTCGCGGCGTTCATGCAACGCTGGCAACATCTCGACGAGCGGGACCGTCTCGATGGGCCGGCGGGGACGGCGACGGTTGTACGGCAACTATATGGTATTGCGCGTCCGCCGGTTGCCTGGGACCGCGACTACCTCCGTGCCAGAGTAAGGGCGTACGATCCGACGACGCTGTCGCAGTTTACAGCTAGCGGCGAACCAGTGTGGGCTGGCGAAGGGAACTACGACCCCGAATCGGGAGCAATACCGCTCGCCCGTGTGCGCTTCTTCGAGCGTGGAACTGGAGCAATCTGGCTCGATGACCAACAGGAACCGGTATTGAGCGAGAACGCCGAAACGGTGAGAGCGACGATTGCGGAGGAGGGCGCATCATTTATCGGCGACATTCAGGCAATCACCGGACTGACTATGCTCACCGTGTGCGAAGCCATCCGGGAACTGGTGGCCTGGGGCATTGCGACCAATGACACGGTCGAAGCAATGCGCGAGATCGCTCGCTGGAAGGCGATGGTGCCGCGTACCGGCGCGGATCCGGCAAGCTGGCTGCCGGCTGATTACGCTCCCTCTCCAAATCGGAGATTCACACGGAGCCGTCCGAATGTGAGAAGACTCCCGAAGTGGAGACGACCGGACCGGCCTGGAGCGGCGACGAGTGGCTGGACCGGTCGCTGGTCGCTCGTGCGGCGACGGGGGAATATGGGACCCGATCTTCCCGAAGAAGAGCGCGCGGAGAGAATCGCGCGTCAGTGGCTGGTGCGCTACGGCATAGTCTCACGCGACTGGTGGCGACGTGAGCGTCCTCCGGTATCGTGGCGGTTGATCTATCGGGAGCTCAAACGTCTCGAGTATCGTGGAGAAGTGCGGCGGGGGTACTTCGTTAAGGGTCTTGGGGGCGCGCAGTTCGCTCTCCCCGACGCGGTCGAATGGCTTCGGGCGGTGGCCGGCGAAGACCAATCATCGGCGAGCTTCGTGGTCATGGCGGCGAGCGATCCAGCGAACATCTACAATCTTCCGCTGGAGCTGGTCGACAGGGATCCGCTATCTAGGCCACGTGGATCCGGCGCGCTTCTCGTAACGCGTGGTGGCCGCATCGCGATTGCCGCGGAAGGGCGGGGGCGTCGCTTCTCCGTGGCTGACTGGCTATCGCCTGAAGAAACTGCGTCGGCGAAGAAAGCTCTGATCGAGCATCTGCGCGGGGAGAAGTCAGCGCGCTATCTGATGTAGGAGGTCAGCGAATATCGCCGCGGCCAAGCGCCGCGCGGACGGCTTCGCGCATTGCGATCACAGCCTCCTCGCGGGCAGCGGGAGAATCCTCACGAACATGTAGCTCGATTCCGTCGGCGACGGGAAGACGGTGCCAGCGAAGCGAAATATCTTCGTCGTGGGCGACAGCTTCATGAGCACCGGAGCCGAGTGCGGGCGCAAGAGACAGCGCGATCTTTCGCTCGAGCGCATCGCCGGTGACGTCGCGCATCTCACCACGGATCGTGTCGAGGCTCTGCCCCTCGCGCTGACGGATCTTGATGGACAGCAGCTGCAGAAGATGGCGGTATCCGTAAGTCGCCCCGGTGCCTGTCCCCTCGGGCCGGTCGAGCAATCCACTGGCTACGTAGAATCGAACCGCTCGAGCGCTCGGCGCCGCTCGCGCTGAAGCATTGGTTGGTCGGACTCCGGCTGCGTCTACAAGAGATGTTGCGTGGGCTGCAAGCCCACGGGCGTTCCAGGGAGCGTGTCGAGCGTGGGCGCGGAGGAGAGCGACAGGCGATTCAGCCATGTGGATAGGATAACATTAAAGTCCTCGGCTCGCTCGTCGTGCGGAAGGTCGCCCGCGGGAGACAAAACTGAGATTTCGAAATCGCGCTTGATCTCGCGGAAGCCGCGAAATTCTTCGACAGGCGCGATCGATCCCTGTTCGCCCCATACGAGCAGTGCAGGCTGACTGAGACGCCGCAAGGCGTGTCGCACGTCGATGTTGAGATGGCCTGACAGGAATGCGGCCGGCGCGTGACGGGCGCCTCGCTGATGCGAAGTCGCGTAATGGATCTCGACCAGATCGCGCGTGACGAGCGAATCGTTCGAGTATGCGTTATTCAGATTGCGCCGAAGCTGCGGCCGCGAAACGAGGGCGTTGAACATGGCAGTGCCGGCGATCGGCGTGTCGACGGCGAGCCGGCTTGCTTCACCGCCCAGACCTACGGGCTCGTTGAGACGCACCAGACCCGATGGCGCGATGAGAGCTACGGCTGGGAAGCGGTGCGGATCGCGCGCCGCGAGAACAATCGCATACGCACCCGAGAGAGAAGACGCTACGAGAACCGTGGGCTCGTCGATGACTCTGCTCACGAAATCGGAGATGAGCGAGATGTAGAGACGCGCCGAGTAGCGGATTGCGGGGCGATCGGACATCCCGAAACCGAGAAGGTCTAGCGTGTAGACGGTGTTGGTTTGCGCGAGCGCGTCGACGTTGTTTCTCCATTCGTACGACCAGGCGGACGCATGAATGCCGTGGATCAGGAGAATCGGAGGACCGTTGCCGCGCTTGGTGAACGCGACCCTTCTGTCTCTCCAATCGAAGCCGCCTTCTTCACCACCTATCAGGTTGGTGAGCTGGTCGACGCCCTTCCGCGCAAACGCATTATAGGCAGCTGCAGCGCCAAGGATGGCACCGCCGGACAGAAGTATTCTTCGCCAAGGCCCTTCTCGCTCGTCGTTCTCCTGCATCGCTCCTCACATCGGTCGGTCAAGGAAAAAGCGCGGTTACTTGAGAGTAACCGCGCCTCGGGCACTGCGCACGGGGGAAGGAAAATCTGCTACCCCTAGCGCTTCCTCGAACTCGAACGTTTGCGGCTCCCGCCGCTCCGTCCGCGCGCCTTGGACCCCCCTTTGGAGGCCTTCCGGCTACTTGCTTTTCGAGCGGCGCCTTTGCGTCCGGCGGCCTTCCTGGCGGTTTTCCGACCTCCACCGGCCTTCTTTTTAGCCGATTTCTTTTTGCCTGAAGACTTGGACGAGCTCTTGGCGGCCTTCTTTTTTGAACCACCGGCCGCCTTTCTGGGTGCAGTGCGGCCTCCGGAAGTGGACGTAGGCGCCGGCCAACTGACTGGTGGAGCTGCTCCGCCGCCAAATGAGCTGGTACGCGCCGCCCCTGCCGAGCTACTGACCGCTCCGAACCCGGTGCTCGCCCCTGTCGACGAGCTACCAAAACCTGAGCTGCCGCTCGGGCTTCCGCCGGTACCGCTGCCGGGGCTCCCGAGGCCACCGCCGGTGAGAGTCGACTCCTGCTTCTTTCCAGATCCCTTGGGCCGGCCCCTTCTTCCTCTTGGAGCCCCTCCCCCGAAGAGATCCTCCTCTTCGTCTTCTTCGTCCTCTTCGCCCTCGCTTACGACTGTCGCATCGGAATCGGCCTCTTCGTCATCATCCGCGTCTTCAGCGCTGTCCCAAAGGCGATCGCTGTGATCCTCATTGATCGCCCAGCCACCATCCTCATCGTCGTCATCGTCGTAGGAACGCTTGCCGCGACTGAAGCCACCGAGATCATCCGGGTCGTCGTCGTCCGCAAAACGCAATGGCTCCACTGATTCACCGCTCGGCATTAGTCCTCCCATAGAATGTCAGCACTCGCACTGAGTAGCGCGGCATTTCTGACTTTCGCCCGCTGCACGTCGCGTGCCTTGTGCGCCGAAAGCTTCTCCACATGTTGACACCGAATACAACTCCGGTGACGCGACGTCAAGGAGCAGCTTTCCACACCTCACCTGCTTCGGTGGATTGAGAAGCCACTCGTCTTGTTATCACGCTGACCAGCGCTTCGTAAACACCCGGGTCGAACTGCTTTCCAGAGTCGACCCGGAGATGCTCAAGGGCTGCCAATGGCTCCAACGGTTCGCGGTAGGCGCGCTTGGAGGTGAGTGCGTCGAATGTATCGGCTGCGCAAAGGATTCTGGCGCCCAAAGGAATGTCTTCGCCCGACAGACCGAGCGGGTAGCCGACCCCGTCCCAACGCTCGTGGTGGTGTTCGACGTACTTGAGCGGCTGCTTGATGTGAAAGAGGGGAGCGAGGATGTCGAGCCCTATCCGTACGTGCTGCTTGACGTGCTCGAACTCATCGGGAGTCAATCGTCCGGGTTTGTTGAGGATTGCCTCGCGGATTCCAATCTTGCCGACATCATGAAGGCGGCCTGCAACTCTTAGGTCCTCACACACGTTTTCCCCAAGGCCCAGCTCCTGCGCGAGTTGCCCGGCCAGCTCGGCTACACGCTGGGAATGCCCTCTGAGGTAGAGATCCTTTGCTTCCATGGCGTTGATGAGTGTCTCGGCGATGCTTATGGACATCAGCCGTAGGGATTCCTTCTCCCGCTCGAGCTCCGCGGTGCGGAGGGCAACCTCTTCGCGAATGAGCTTGTCGAGGCGGCGCTGTTCTATCAGCTCCGAGCGCTTGTGGAGAGCGCGATCGACGGCCTGCTGCAGGTCCGCGAGTTCGACGGGCTTCATCAGGTAGTCCGTCGCACCGGAAGACAACACCTCCGTTGCGGTGGCGGCATCGTTGACCGCGGTCAGCATGATGATCGCAAGGTCCTGATCGCGGTTTATCGCCTGTGGAACGATCTGGACGCCGGTCATTCCGGGCATGCGCACATCACATAGCATGAGAGAGAAGGATTCCTTGTCCAGAATCTGGAGCGCGTGATCGCCGGATCCGGCGATCTCCACCTCGTAGCCGCGGGAGCGAAGGAATTTACGCAGTGCGAGGCGTATGGTCTCCTCGTCATCGACGATGAGAATCCGGGTCACTTCTTACCCTCGCTGTAGAGCGGGAGAAGAATCGTGAACGTCGTTCCGACTTCGGGGGTGCTTTCCACCGAGATCGTTCCTTCGTGCGCCTGGATGATGCCGTAGCTCACGCTGAGGCCCAGTCCGGTTCCCTCGCCGGGAGGCTTGGTCGTGAAGAAAGGCTCGAACACGCGCTGGCTCACAGCCGCCGGCATTCCGTGTCCGGTGTCAGAAATGATAATCTGTACCATGCCGTGTTTGCGCTGCGTCACCAGCGACAGGTGACGGAGCCTGGCTTCTCCCATTGCCGCCTCGGCGTTCACCAGAAGATTGAGGAGCACCTGCTGCAGCTTCTGTTCATCGCCGCGAGTCCGGGGATTCGATTCATCGAGACGCATGTGAACCTCGATGCCACTCGATCGGGACGCGAGCGCGCGAAGCCGCACGGTGTGCTTGACGATGGTGTTGATGTCGACCGGAACGTCGCGCGCATCGGTCTTGCGCGCGAAGAGCAGGAGATCTCGAATCACGCCGATAGCACGATCAGCTTCGCGCTTGATCAGACTCACCGACTCGAATTGCTCACCCTGCAGATTGTCTTCGAGGAGGAGCTGCGCGAAAGTCGAGATGCCGGTGAGGGGATTATTCAGCTCGTGCGCGACGCCAGCGACGAGCTCGCCGATGGCGGCGAGCTTCTCGGTCCGCCCGAGGTGGTCAGCGACCATTCTTTCCTCGGTGAGATTTCTGATACCGATCACCAGTCCGACGATGTTGTCGGTTGCGTCGCGGATGTGGCTCAGCGTCACGGCCGCCGGGAACTCGGTCCCATCCTTTCTTCGATGAACGTGCTCACCGGTCCAGAGTGGAAGGTCTGGCGGGATCGCGGGAATCGTCTGGCGGGGAGAGAGCTGGGCTGAGGCAACGACGAAGTCGTCAACGGACAGACCGGCGATCTCGTTTGGCTCGTAACGATATTCCTTGATAGCGGCGGCGTTGGCGTATTGAACCTTTGCATCGACGCCAAGTATCAGCACGGGCTGATCCATGGTCGCCAGTGCCGCGGCGAGTGTCCGCTCGCGCGCGTGGGTTCGTTGCTCGTCTTCGCTGAGTAGCAGTACATCGATCGCGAGCGCGACGGCCGGCGCGAGGCGCAACAATGCATCGACATGCGGACCGGTCTGTAGTTGCGCCGTATCGGACGTCACGATCAGAACACCCAGTCGACGAGTGCTCGCAATGAGTGGGATCGTGATGGCCGGCTCCTCGGGAACCTGCTCCGGATTGTGAGCTTTCTCCCGCAGATTTTCGATGAAGATCGGCTCGTCCTTCGCCCAGGCTGCACGAACCGCGCTACTCTCGACCGGCCCTGTGATGCCCTCCATCGGCTCGCACGTTCCACAGGCGGCGACACAGGTGACAGTGTTTCCATCGGAGGAGATAATGCCGATTGCCTTTCCACTCGACGGGACGACGTCGTCGAGAATGTCGAGGATGTCGTGACTCGCCTGCGCGACGGTCACTTTGCGCAGCGCTACGCGCGCGATCTCGGCTGCGGCTTCGGTCTGCTTCTGCTCATTGCGCTGCGCATCGAAGAGTCGCGCGTTTTCGATAGCAACGGCCGCCTGACGCGCGATCAGCATGATGAGGTCGAGATCGTGCGCGTCGTAGGCGTTTGTCTTGTAAGAGAGAACCTGCATCACTCCCACGGTCCGGTCGTGGTAGGTGAGTGGCGCGGTAATCTCGCTCTTTACTTCCCGTTTCGAGGCAACCTGGAAGATCGTTCCCTTCCACCAACGCTCCGGCTTTGAGGAAATGATCGGTGCCGCCGTCCGAAAGACCTTGGCGATCGTCTCGGTCCCGTTCGGGAAATCGAGCACGCCTTCTCCTTCGCGCTCCACGGAATCGACGATGATGCACTGCGCGTTGAACTTTTCGCTCGTCGGATCGGCGATCATGAGCGCAAAGCATGGAGCATCCACCACCGAAGCGACCGCCTTGTAGATCTCGCGGTACGCCTCATTCAGCGAGATTGTAGCCGAGATGGCTTGCTGCACCGTCGCGACCGCCGCGAATCGTGCGGCGCGGCGCTCGAGCTCGGCGACGAGCTCAGTCGTCAATGAACTCCACCGTCACCGGACGCGTTATCACGCCGGACCTGACGCCTTCCTCGAGGAAGAGCCGGATTGCCGCCCGGCCGCGCTCGCCGTAATCGAGCGTCCAGTCATTCACGTACATCCCGACGAACGTGTCAGCCTTGCTTCTGTCGAGGCCACGCGCAAAGCGCATCGCATGGTCCAGAGCGCTGTTGCGGTGATCGAGGCCGTACGCGATGCTCTCCCGAAGATGCCGCGAGACTTTCTTCTGGACGTCGCGCGGCATCGTCTTCCGAATGACGTTACCGCCGAGCGGAAGTGGCAGGCCCGTTTTCTCAAGCCACCACGCGCCCATGTCGGCGACGAGATGAAGTCCGTCGTCTTTGTAGGTGAGCTGACCTTCGTGAATCAGCAACCCCGCGTCGACGCCGCCACGGATCACCGCCTGCTCGATCTGATCGAAGGGGACAACGACCGGAACGAAATCCGGCTGAAAAAGCTTCAGCGCCAGGTACGCGCTCGTCATCATTCCCGGCACCGCCACTCGCTTGCCAGCGATGTCTTCGTGTGTCATCGGGTGCTTCGACACGAGCATGGGCCCGTAACCATCGCCCATCGATGCGCCGTGGGGGAGCAGAGCATACAGCTCGGAGAGATACGCGTAGGCGTGAATCGAGACGGCGGTCACATCGAGCTCTCCGCGCAAGGCGCGACCGTTCAACGTCTCGATATCCTGGAGCTCGTGGACGTAGCTGATTCCCTGCGTATCGATCTGTCCGTCGGCGAGCGCGTAGAACATGAATGCGTCGTCCGAGTCAGGGCTGTGGGCCAGATGAATCGTGCTGGGCGAGGTCATGACTTCATTCCAAGGCTTTTTCTTGCCTGCGATAGAGCGTTCGTGATGTCGTCCTGGTGCCGTATGTATTCGTCGCGTTTCTTTGCGAGCTCCGCTTTTTGCGCGGCGATCAGCCTATGCTCATAGGAATGGAGCTCAGTAGTGTCGCCGGCCAGCGTGGCGAGGCGCGCCTCCAGAATCAGTCCGAGCAGGTGGTTCGGATTCTCGCGCAGAATGCTGTCCGCCTGGGCCTTGGCAAGTGGTAATGCTCCCACGACCTCGCCGATCCGTCCCATGTCATAACGCTGGTCCGCGTTGAGCGGCGAGAGCATCTGATACGCGGTCAGAGCCATGGGCGCGAAGAACTGGACGCTGTCGATCTTTCCCTGGCTGGCGAGCAGCATAACGCGGTTATAGAGGCGGTCGGCGCGCTCCTGCGGCGACAGGCTCGAGATGTCGGGGGCGCGAACTTCGGCGGATTGATCATCCGTTGCGACTCCGCGATCGTCGAGTCCAACCTGCGGTAACGCATTTTGCGAACCGTCAACGGTGCTGCCGCGACGGGCATTGAAGCCACGACCGGCCGCCATCGCGAACAGAGCGAGAAAGGCGAGGGCGGCGACGATCCACGGAAGCGCGTTCGTTCTCGATTCTCGTGTCGATGCGGTGCTTCCAACCGAAGTGCCGCAGCGGTGGCAGAATTTGGCTCCCGGGCTTAGATCGGCTGCGCACGAGGTGCACGTCGCCCCCGCCAGTGGGGCGCCACAATTCGCGCAGTACCTACCAGTGGCGGCAGCGCCACACGCTGGGCAGGCCGCCTTGGAATCCGATGAAGCGGGAGGCGATGTCATGCGGCTGAAATTAGTCGGACGCTGACTGGGATGCATCGCGGTAAGTCTGGGACTGCAACTACAACTTACGACTACCGGCCGAGGGCAGTCGGCGGGTCGGCGGTCGGCTCCGGGCGGGCATTTGAAGCGCGCGAGCTGGCGCAGGGGTGTGCGCCGACGTCATCACTTTCTTCAGCCCACTGTCCATAATCAGCGCGCACGAACAGCCAGCACGCGGCCAAGAGCCGGCCGGCCGGCAGCCCCCGGCCGGTAGTCGTAAGTTGTAGTTCAAACCGGGAAGAGCATCTCCCTATACTTCGGCAGTGGCCAGTAATCGTCTCCGACCGAAAGCTCCAGTGCGTCGCAGACCTTTCGAACTTCCGCCATTGTATCGGCTCCCTCCGAGGTGAGCATCTCCGCCTGGCCGGTCGGATCGTCGTGCTTCGCCTCGACACGAGCGATGACGTCGCTCAGGTCTTCGCGAAATTCCTGGAGCTCCTGCACCAGCTCGCCCACCTGATTTGCCGTGGTCACCTGCGGAATCACCGCGATACCCGCCGTCTTTGACTGTGAAGCTGCTTCGGACAGCAGATTGAGGTACCCGTACGCGGCGGGAATCACGAGGGTGTCCACAATCTCACGCATGGTGTGCAGCTCGATCAGCATATCCTTCACATATCGCTCGACGCGAACGTGATAGCGGGACTCCAGCTCCTCCTTGGTAAGAACGCCTAGCTTGGTGAGGAGCACGCGTGACTGCTTCGATACCAGCTCCTTCAACGCCTCCGGAGTACGGCGGAGATTTGGAAGGCCACGCTTCTTGGCTTCCTTCACCCAATCTTCGGAATAGTTGTTGCCCTCGAAGCGAACCGGCGTCGATTCCTTGAAGGCCTCTCGAACGACCTTGAGCACAGCGTCGTCCACGGACTTGGTCTTCTTGAGAGTCTCCCGTAACGCATCAGTGATCTCGCTAATAGCGTCCGCGACGGCGGTATTAAGTAGTGCGACGGGGAACGCAATCGAGGCTGATGATCCGACGGCGCGGAACTCGAACTTCTGTCCGGTGAACGCGAAGGGAGAAGTGCGGTTGCGATCGGTGTTGTCACGTTGAACTTCCGGCAGCTTCGCGACTCCGAGCTTGATCATCTGCTCGTCGGCGGAGGCGGAGCTCTTTCCGGCGGCGATCTCCTCGATGACCTTGGTGAGCATGTCGCCCATAAAAACGGAAATGATAGCGGGCGGCGCTTCGTTGGCACCGAGCCGATGCTCGTTGCCGGAGGTGGCGATGCCGGCGCGGAGCAAGCCCGAGTGCTTATGGACCCCCTTGAGCACGGCGGCGAGGAAGGCGAGGAAGCGAATGTTCTGGTGGGGCGTCTTTCCAGGTTTGAGGAGATTCAATCCGTCCAGCTCCGGCGAATCGGCAATCACTGACATTGACCAGTTGCAATGCTTTCCAGAGCCGTTGATGCCCGCGAATGGTTTCTCGTGCAAAAGGGCCTGGAGGCCGTGCCTGAGCGCTACCCGCCGAAGCGTCGCCATCACAAGCATGTTGTGATCGACGGCGAGATCGGTTTCCTCGAAGTAGGGCGCCATCTCGAACTGGCAGGGCGCGACTTCGTTGTGACGAGTGGTAATCGGCACTCCCAGTTTGTACAGCTCGAACTCGGCTTCGGAAATACATCCCTGGATCCGTTCCGGGATTCCGCCGAAATAGTGGTCCTCGAGCTGCTGACCGCGCGGTGGCGGGGCGCCAATGAGAGTGCGGCCGCCCATCACCAGATCCGGGCGCATCCCGAAGTGCGCGCGATCGAT
>DASWGL010000527.1:0-3294 GCA_036393735.1 Gemmatimonadaceae bacterium
TGAGAGCGAGCGCTCTCAATTTTCGCGATCTTGCAATTGTCCTGGGCAAGGCGCCGTTCCCCGTGCGGGCTGGAGTCGTGCCCATCTCCGACGCTGCGGGCGAAGTGGAAGCGATCGGCACCGGCGTCTCCACATTGAAGGTTGGTGATCGCGTGGTCAGCAGGTTTCTTCCCGCATGGTACGGAGGCCCGCGGACACTCAACCCGGAAACGTACGGCTCAGATCGGGATGGCTGGCTCACCGAGTTGAAGGTCGTTCGAGCGGAGGCGCTCTCGCTCGCTCCAGGCAATCTGACTTTCGAAGAGGCCGCTTCACTGCCTTGCGCAGCCGTCACTGCCTGGTCGGCACTCCTTGGCGTCCGTGCAGGCGACACGGTTCTGACACAGGGCTCTGGCGGTGTTTCGCTCTTCGCGCTGCAGCTCGCCAAGCTCCTCGGCGCCCGAGTGATCGCCACCACGTCCAGCGCGGAGAATGGCCAGCGGCTGACGCAGGTCGGCGCGGATGCCGTTGTCGACTACGTAGAGAACCCGCAATGGGCGGAGGTCGTCCGCGCGCTGACGGCCGGGCGAGGCGTCGATCGCGTCGTTGAGGTGGGTGGACCTGGGACGCTCGCGCAGTCGCTCAAGGCTGTGACGTACGGCGGCGAGATCGCGCTCGTCGGGGCACTCGCGGAAAGCAATGCCGGTCTGGATTTCATGAGCCTTTTCATGAGTCAGGCGACGCTCCGCTGCATCAGCGTCGGGAGCCGCGTCGATGTGGAAGCGATGCAACGCGCGGTCGATGTGCACACCATGCACCCCGTGATCGACAGCGTGTTTCCGTTCGTGGAGGCGAAATCGGCATGGGCTCACTACGCCGGCCGAGACGTATTCGGCAAAATCGTGATCCGTCATTGATGGCGTTGAAGAAGTAGCTTATGGAGCCCGGAGTAACAAGTGCTTTGGCCGCCGTCATGGGTGCTTCTGTCGGAGGTCTGGCGTCATTGGCGAGCACCTGGATCGGTGAGCGCAATCGGAATAGGCGCGACATGCTGCATGGTGAGATCGTCAGGCGCGAGAGCACGTATTCTGACTTCATTGAAAAGGCTTCCCGGCTCTACGCTGCGTCAGCGACACACCGTATCGACGATGACGACGGAGAGGTCGTGGGTTTGGTCTCTCTCTACGCCGTGTCGAGCCGCATTCGGCTGTTTGCGTCTGATCACGTCATCCATCAGGCCGAAAAGGTGGTCGAGCGCATGATCGCGCGATATGGAGATGAGAAAATTTCTGCCGAGCAACTTCGCGCGAGCGCACTGGAAAGCAAGAATGATCCTCTAAGGGATTTCAGCGTAGCGTGTCGTCGCGAATTGCGCGATCTCCAAAGAGGCATGTAGGGATCAGAAGCTGGGATTGACGTCTTCAGCTTTGTCGATCAGGCCACCAGAATTTCTCCAGGCCATCCAACCTGCAGTGATCAATATTTCACGTTGATACGGCACGCCTGTTCCATCGAGCGCAACGTGATTCAAGCGTGCTGAAGGCGCCGGGCGGATCTTGTCGCATGTGAAGCGGTACATTCGAAAACTCCGGGACCGGCAGGCACCACCACGGTGTGTCGTCGTGATTTACGAGCAAAGGAGAAGACAATGAACGGACACGTCTCCTGGGTGAACGAGCTGGCGGTCAAAGACGGCCAGCTCGAGACCTTCAGAGAGCTGATGGAGGAGATGGTCTCGGGCGCGCGCACCCAGCCGGGGACCCTAACGTACGAGTGGTACATCTCGCCCGACGGCGGTACCGTCCATGTTGTCGAGACTTACGCGGACTCCGCAGCGGTGGTTGCGCATCACGTCAGTGAGGGGTTCGCCCTGAACAACTGGACGCGGCGGTTCATGGACTGTGTCAACGTGACCCGGGTCGTCGTCTACGGCGATCCGAACCCGGCAGCCCGCGTGATCCTCGACCGCCTCGGCGCCACCTACAACTCCCCCTGGGGCGGCTTCACGCGCCTCTAACGGTTCGGGCGCCTCACTCCTATCGATGAATGATGCACGACGTAAGAACGCTGGTGATCGAATGCTTCCCAACATCTCTCTCGCAATCCGGTTCGCGGCGGTGTTGCTTCTCACCGGGTGCGCCTACAGCTATCAGGCCCGGCACGTCTCGCCGACCAGCTTCCTTGGCCCGTCCGCGTCTCTCCTCGAAAAGGGGAAAACACGCGATGATCCTTTGCTGATCTATCGGCGTGCGGGAACTGCGTGGTCGTCGTACGACAAAATCATCGTCGATCCGATCGAGATCTGGACCACGGACACCTCGCGCTCCACCGCTGAGTGGTCCGATATCCAGAAACTGGCTGACGACTTCCATCAAACTCTGATGGAGAAGCTCGGCGGGTCGTATCGGATTGTGGAGACATCGCAGCCCGGTGCGATTCGCATGCGACTGGCAATGATCGATGCCAAGCCGGCGCGCGCAGCGTTCAGGGTCGCGAAGGAGGTCGCGCCCTACTCCGGAGTCACGGTCGCCGATGCGGCGTGGACATTCATTACCGGCAAGCCGGCTTTCAGCGGCGAAGTCTCCATCGAGTACATGATCAACGACTCCGCGACGGGCGAGCTCCTCGCTGCCGGCGCAGATCGTCGCGTCGGAGGAGATCAGATCGGAAGGGCAACGTTCACGACCTGGGGCGACGCGAAGAACATCCTCACGCTGTGGAGCGACCTCGCCGCTTACCGGTTGTGCCTCGATCGTGACGGCAAGGACTGTCGGAGGCCGAGCGCCGGGCTGATCGAGAGGCCATGAAACTAGTGTCGTGCGTCCGAAATACGTGGCCTTTCGTTGCGTCGCCCACAACCCTTCGGGCTGGTGGAGATTGCGGGGCGATCTCTTCGTTGCTCGTCGTCAACGATGTCACCACATCGCCTCCTCCTCGCGCCTCGATCTCGCCGCGCAAGCTCCACCAGCGAAAGGCCACGTATTTCGGACGCACGACACCAGTCTGTTGCGCGCTCCTTCTGGTCGCCGCCGGCGCGCTGGCCACCGAGCGGCCGAAGATCGGTTTGGCGCTCGGAGGCGGCGGCGCACGCGGGTGTGCTCACGTCGGCATTCTTCGCGTGCTCGAGGAGCTTCACGTCCCGATCGACTACATCGCAGGCACCAGTGCGGGTGCAATCGTCGGAGGCATGTACGCGTCGGGAATGACGCCGGACGAAATCGACCGCGCGCTGTCGACGACGGATTGGCGCGACGCGTTCGCGGATCGCACGCGCTACAAGGATCTGGCGTACCGCCGGAAGGAAGACGACAACCG
>DASWGL010000528.1:0-3210 GCA_036393735.1 Gemmatimonadaceae bacterium
GGATCTTCACCGAGTTTTCGATCGCACCGGCGAATCAACCTCGATACGTAACCTGAGCTCCGCAGGCGCAGGCCTGCGGCGATATCGCGATTAGTGAGCAGCGCTTCATTCCAACCGATCCACGCCGCGATCATCCGGGCAACTCCACCACGTCCATTCCGCACGCGGTCTTCGTCTATGGAGAATTCATTGGCTACGGCACCAACGACGGCCGTCATTGTTGGCCCGCCGACAACGCGCTGCTGCCTGGGATGATCATCGGCCCGAGGCTTGATATCGACTTTGTCGCGAACTCGCTCCATCCACGCCTCCCCTCCCAGATAAATCTGACCAACGAGATCAGCCCATGGAGTCCTTTCGAGCCCGATTCCAGCATCGACGAAATGTCGATACCGCGCTCGGGCGAGCTCGCGTTCCGACGCGAATTGCGCCAGCACGTCATCGACTGCCAACCAGTCCGGCGCGGGGGCATCACCAATCACCGCACGATGGCTGCTCCAAACGTAATCCTCGGGCCGCGCGACGATCCCGGCCCTCACCGGATTCAGGACTACGTAGCGCAGCACCTCGAGGTAGTAGGCCTCCTTCTCGATCAAAAAGGATCGGTAACGACCCTGAAAGAGATGACCGACACGCTGATGACGCCGATTGAACGCCTGCGTATAAGTGCCGTTGAGCCACTGCATGCCTCGTGACAAGGTCTCGCTGGTGAGCTCGGTCACGAGATGAAAATGATTCGTCATCAACGAATACGAAGGAAGGATCCAATCGAATCGATTTACGCAATTCCCGAGCAGTTCCAGAAAAAACTCACGATCGTCATCATCGCGAAAGATTTGCTGCCGGTCGTTGCCCCGAGCTGTGACGTGCAACAGCGAGCCGGGATACTCGAGCCGAAGTGGTCTCGACATCGCGCCGCCGAGGTTACCTCGGCGGCGCTCGTCTAGGATGTGGCTCTACTAAGCGTGGAGATAAGTACGAAGCAAAGGCCTGACCCCCCTACTTCACCCGCACCGGATACGCGGGCCGTTTCGGAGTGGGTTGCGGATTCTCATCCAATTGCTTGAGCGCCACTTCGATCGCCTTGTCGAGCTGCGGATCGCGGCCGGCGATCACATCCGCCGGCGTTTGCTCCACTTCGATATCCGGCGGCACGCCTTCATTCTCCACCACCCACCCGCCCTGCGGATCCCAGATTGCCAGATTCGGCGCAGTGATCGTGCCGCCATCCATCAGCACGGGAAATCCGAGGATGCCCACCAGCCCACCCCAGGTGCGGCGTCCGACGAGCGCTCCCATCTTCAATTTGTGGAACATCCACGGCAGGAGATCGCCGCCTGACCCCGCGGTCTCGTCAATGATCATGACCTTCGGTCCCTGGATCGAGGCCATGGGCGTCTTCAGATCGGCGCCATAGCGCATCGCCCAATAGCTGATGAACGGACGCCGCAGAATGTCGAGGTAGTAATCAGCGACTTGACCGCCGCCGTTGTGCCGCTCGTCGACGATGATGGCCTGACGGTTGGCCTGCGGGAAAAAGTAGCGGGTGAAGTATTCGTGGCCGAGCGTCGTGGTGTTTGGAACGTAGACGTAGGCGACGCGGCCCTGCGTCTTGTCCGTCACGTAGCGAAGATTGCGCTCCACCCAGTCGCGATTGCGCAGCGCCGCTTCGTCTTCGATGGGAACGACTTTCACCGCGCGTGAGCCGCTGCCGTCGGGATTCGGTCCGACGGTGATCTCCACGATGCGTCCCGCGGTGCGCTCGAAGCGCGCGTAGAGATTGTCCGGATACTTCAGATCTTTTCCTTCCACGGCCAGCAGGTACTCGCCCGCCTTCACGTCGACGCCTGGTTCGGTGAGCGGCGCGCGCAGCTCGGGATTCCAATTGAGACCGCCGTACACTTTCGCAAACCGGTAGCGCCCGTTTTCTACTTCGTAGTCGGCGCCGAGGAGCCCGCCGGGGACGGCGTCGACATTGGCCAGCGTGTCACCGCCGGTGAGGCGATGATGTCCGACCGCCAGCTCGCTCGACATCCACTGCATCACGCGGTTGAGGTCCTGCCGCACGGAGAGATCGGGGAGGAAGACGGCGTACTTCGCCTTCATGGCCTTCCAGTCGGCGCCGTGCATGTTAGCGTCGTAGAAGTAGTCGCGGTTGATCCGCCAGGCCTCGTCGAACATCTGCTTCCACTCCGCGGTCGGATCGATCTTCACCTCGACCTTGTCGATGGCCAGCTTGTGCTTGGTGGCGTCGATCTTCTCGCCGACGTCGGCGATGGACCAGACGTTGTCCGGCATCGCCAGCAGCAAGCGCTTTCCATCGCGCGACAGGTCGTAGTCGTTGACCTTTTCCACGGCGCTGTCTTCCTTGCGCTTGGCCAGGCTGTAGTGCTCCAGGTTCCTCGGATCGTCCCCAGTGAAACGATTGAATGTGCCACTCCGCTTGAGGTAGTAGAGCTCTCCCGACTTCGCCAGCTGAATGTTCGAATAGACCGCCTCGCCCACCGGCAAGGCCTGGATGCGCTGGCCGAGGCCGTCCAGGTCGACGACGACTTTCACGGGCGGTTTCTTCTCGTCGCCCTTTGCGGTGTCGTCTTTCTTCTTCTCGTCGGGCGGCGAGTCGTCGCTTTTCTTTCCCTCCTCGTCGCTCTCCTTGGCCAGCGGCGAGGGAACGCCCTTGGCCAGGACGACCATGTAGATCGAGTTGGTCGACGCGGCGCTGTTGTTCCACATGGAGAACCAGTCGGAAGTCGGGCCTGCGTTCGTGGAGGCGATGAAGTAGAGGTACTTGCCGTTGGGATCGAACACCGGATCGCTCACATCGGCCAGATCGTCGCCGACGGCGAACGATTTCTTCTGATCGACCGAGTAGAGCTGGACCGTGTCCATGTATTGCGACGTGTTGCGGGTATACGCCAGCCATTTCGAATCGGGCGACCAGTTGTGATCGAGTCCGATTTGGTACATCGGATTCGTAGAGATCTTCGTC
This sequence comes from Gemmatimonadaceae bacterium, assembly GCA_036393735.1. GTDB lineage: Bacteria > Gemmatimonadota > Gemmatimonadetes > Gemmatimonadales > Gemmatimonadaceae > UBA4720. The sequence continues at coordinate 2,990 of DASWGL010000528.1, forward strand.
GACGCGCCGCTGGGCACATCGAGGACATAGAGTGAGCTCGAATTGTCGACGTAGCTGATCTTCGTTCCGTCGGGTGACCACCTCGGATCGCGATAGAAGCCGGCGCCGTCGAGTTTGATATCGCGAACGGCGCCATGTCCGTCCTGGGGCGCGATGCGCAGCGCGTACTCGCCCGATTCGTCGGTGAACCAAGCGATCGACTTCCCATCCGGCGACCAGAC
>DASWGL010000529.1:0-11744 GCA_036393735.1 Gemmatimonadaceae bacterium
GTCCCCGACGATCGCCGGAGGGACGACGAAGTTGGCCTCCGACTCGTCGACGTAGCGCTGACTGAGCTGGCTATAGGCAAAGCCGGCGCGATGCCGGACGAGCTCGTGGGTCAGCGAGCGACTCACGCCCTCGAGCAGTAGAGAATAGTTCGCGTGCTCGAGAACGCTTCCATGTCCCTGCTTCTTGATGTTCTCGAGGTACTCGCGCGTCGCCCGGTTGGCCGGATTCTTCTGACTCATGTAGCAGAGACGGCCGGCAAACTCCGCGAGTCTCTCGCCATCGGTGCTCTCTCCGAGCCAGCGGACGTTCAGGTGGTCTGGCTCGAGAAAGACCGGACGGGCGAGGAGGGTTACTACTGGCTCCGTATAGTACAAGAGTATTTTCGGGTAAAGGAAACTGCCACTGAAGACTACCGGCCGGGGGCTGTCGGCGGACCGGCTGTTGGCTGCGGGCTTACCTACTTCGCTATGAACCGCGGCGAGCGGCAGAAAACTAAGGCGATCCGCCGATCAGCGACAGCCGGAACCGATCGTACGCTCGGTCTTTCACCATGTCGTCGAGTGCCGCTCGTGCCCGGTCGGGTAGTGGAGGAAGCAAGGGATCGTACTTGATGTCGGTGATCGCCTTCTGATTCGGGAGCGGAACCTTCACTCCTGCGTTGAAGATGTTCGCCGGATCGAAGGCCTTCTTGACGAGGGCAAAGGCGCGGATCGCGTCCTTGTGCCAGACACGATCGAGCAGCGGAGTCCTGATTCGCCCGTCACCGTGCTCCCCGGTAAGTGTGCCCCCGAGGCGCGCGGTGAGTTTGACCACATCATCGAGCAGGCCCGAGACCTTATCGCGCCAGTCCGGCTGCCTCACGTCGATCAATGGGTTCACGTGCACGTGAGCATCGCCCGCATGACCGAAGATCACTCCGCTCACTTCGCGCTCGGCGAGCGCCTTCCTCACACCCTGGACGTAGTCCGGAAGCTTCGGCAGCGGAACGGCGCCATCCTCGATGAATTGCATCGACGCCGAATTCTCGAGCCCGGAGAGGATCGGACTTGCCGCGTGCCGCAGCTCCCAGAGATCGTGTTCCGCCTCTGGTGTCAGCGCGACGTCGACGTCCCTGGCTCCGGAATCGCTGAACGCCTTCGCGAGTTTCTGCGCTCCCGCTGCCGCCGCGTCCGCACTGTCCGCTTCGACTTCCGCCAGCAGGATCGCCGCCGTTCCCTCCATCCTCTGTCGCAATTTTTCGTCGGCGCTCCGGCCCGAAGCGGCATACGCGAGGAAGGTTCTGTCGAGCAGCTCGCAGGCGCTGGCTCCTGCTTCAACCGCTTTGGTCGCCGCCGCCGTCGCCGCTTCGAGCGACGGAAAGGATCCGAGCACGCTGCTTGTCGCCGCGGGAACCGGAGAAAGCATGAGCTGAATCCCGACAATGATCGCCAGCGTTCCCTCGCTCCCGACGAGAAGATCCACCAGGTCGGCTTTCGTCGAGTAATCGTGAATTGCATATCCCGACGATTCCTTGCGGACCCCCAGATGCATGATCGGTCGTCGCTTGTCGCTCGCGACGATCTCGCCGTGGACTTCGCGCATGAAGCGATTGATTGCTTCGATTCTCTTCGGCGCCGGCTCGCCGCGGGTGATCATGGCGCGATCTCCGTCGGCGAAGACGCAGTCGATCGCGTTCACCCAGGCACGGGTCGCGCCGTAGCGGAGGGTGTGAGCACCTGATGCGTTGGTCGCCACCATTCCGCCCAGCGTGCAGAATTGCCCGCTCGATGGATCCACGGGAAATCGCAAGCCCTTTCTCCTCGCGGCCACATCGAGAGCCGACCAGATGACTCCCGGCTCCGCCCAGACGATCCGGTCCCTCTCATCGATTCGACCAAGGTGGTTGATGCGCGAGAGATCGACGACGACTCCCGTTCCAATGGCGCCGCCCGACATGCTGCTTCCCGACCCGCGCGGGATGAGGCTCGTCCCCGACTCGGCCGCCCACTTCACGAGGACGACGACATCCTCCGCATCAACAGGAACCGCAACCGCGGCCGGAATCGCGCGCCCGATACCCGCCGCCTCGGAATAGACGGCGCGCGCGAGCTCGTCCTCGCGAAAATAACCGCGGAATCCCGGAAGACTCACAATCCGAGGCTACTCGGTCGCGGCGGCGACAACGAGTAATCGTAAAATCCCTTCCCCGATTTCTTGCCGAGCATGCCGGCTAGCACCATTCGCTTGAGCAAAGGCGGTGGAGCGTACCTGCTCTCCCGATACTCCGTGAACATGATCTCGGCAATTTTATAAACGGTATCTAGGCCCACGAAGTCGAGGAGCGTGAACGGGCCCATCGGGTGTCCGGCGCCCAGCTGCATTCCCTTGTCGATGTCTTCGACTGAGGCGACGTTCGATTCCAGCGCCTTGATCGCATCGATCATATACGGAATCAGAAGCAGATTCACGACAAATCCGGAGCTGTCCTTCGCCCGTATCGGCTCCTTTCCCAGAGCCCGCACGAAATCCAGAGAGCGCTGTTCCGTTTCCTCGCTTGTCGTGATCGTGCGGACGACCTCCACCAGCTTCATCAGCGGCACCGGGTTGAAGAAGTGGATGCCCAGCATTCGGTCGGGCCGCCCGCTCGCGGCGGCCATGGCGATGATCGTCAGGCTCGAGGTGTTCGAAGCGAAGATCGCATCGGGCCGCGCGATCTGATCGAGCTGGGACCAGAGGCTGTTCTTGACCTCGAGATCCTCGACCACGGCCTCGATGAAAAGGTCGGAGTCCGCCAGCTCCTTCAGTTCCGTGACGAACCGAAGATTACCGAGCGTTTTATCGCGCTCCGCTTCGGTGACTTTGCCGCGCTCGATGCCCTTGGCAAGCGATTTCTCGATGGACTGAAGCGATTTGGCACACAGGGCATCGGAGACTTCGCGGACAATCGTCGGAAATCCTGCCGCAGCCGAGACCTGGGCGATACCGCTTCCCATCAGGCCTCCGCCAAGCACGCCGACCTTCGTGATATTCTTCATCGAGCGGCCAACCTCTCGAGCGATGACGCTCTAATCTATCCTTTCGGTAACCGCGCTCGCGAAGAGATCACACCCAGCAGCCCGCCGGGCCTTTCGAACTCGCCGTGCTCGAGCCGGTCGAGGATCTGCTCCAGCGCGAGCTGCACGCTGGAGAGAACACCGCGATGTGTCCGCGCGACCTTGTACGCCGCGAAGGTGCCGCCGGCAAATGGGAGCACGGCCGAGCCGGCGGCGATGAACAGGGGAATGTGGGCGACGATGAGTCCGAGGCCGACGATTCCGCTCGCGGCGGCTCCCATCGCCGCCAGGAACCCGCCGATTCCAACACGTCGTGCTCTGCTGGCGTGAATGTCGGCGTCGAGTCTGACGACGACGCGGGTGGAATCGACGGGCATCACCGTCGCGGACACCTGGCCCGCATCCATCAAATAGTAGCCGCGGCCACTGACGTTGACGGTGCGTCTGAGCTTGCCGAAAAGTCCCCGCTGCGGCTCCCAGGTGATTCGGTCCGCGAAACGGCGTTGCACCTGAAGACACTCATCGCGCAGCATCCAGGCGTCGATCGTCGCGAGAACGTCGCGCGGAGTTCCGGGAACGGTCCTCGTAGCGGTCGCAAATCCGGCCCCCGAGATCTGCGCGACAATCCCGCGCTCCTCGGGGACGTTGATCCGCGTTCTTTCCTCGGCAAGCGCCTGGTTGATGGTCGACGGATTCAGCCCGACTTCGTTTCCGATGTCGAGGAGCTGACTCTCGCTGATCAGATCGCTGGAATCCGGAAGCGCGCTCGCGCCCTGAAGCTCCGCCGCCCGCGCGAGCACGCGCTCGAGCGCCTGACGATCCAACAGAGTCTGCCGGGCGGGAGCGGGCAGTGGAGGCTTCTCATCGGCCATGCAGAATTATATCTGCTTAAATCCCCCCGAGTACGACGTCCAGCTGCCGGATCAGGGCGTCACGAATGGTGTCGGGGAGCCCGAAAGTCGCTGTGAACGTTCCTTGCACGCTCGTGCCCGCTGGCCGGTTCACGGACTTCAAATAGTAGCGCATGTAGCCGTCGAGAATCTCCGGCGACGTGCGCTGAATCAGAAGCGCTCCGGCGCGCACCGCCGCCGCGCTCTGATAGCGCTCGCCGAGTCCGGCACGGCGCTGCTCGGGAGTGATGTTGTCGGACACGGCGGTGCTGGCGATCCCCGAAACCGCCTCGTGCGCGATCACGTAGACCGCTTCCACCGCATCGCTCGGCCGCTCCGGAAAGGTGACTGTGATGATGTTCGACTGCTTGCCGCTAGTCACCGACCGACCTTCACCGTCAAGCGGCAGCGACAGCAGAACGCTTCCCTGCGCCTGCTGAGTGTTGTTGAGGAATCGCTGCATCCGCGGCCGATAGGTCCGCTGCCAAAGCGTATCGACGAGATCGAGCACGTTGCTGCGCTCGCGCTCCTGCTGGGTCCAGTAAGAGTGGTAGAAGCGGGTGCTCTCGTCGTTGAGCGACTGCACAAAGAGGCGCAGCCAGTCCCGGTCAGCTCCGGTTGGAAAGTAGGCGGCGAGAAAGGCGATCGCACCAGCCTGCTGCTGCGATGACGCGGCACGCGGATCGCCACCCGCGCGGACGAACAGGTCGACGGTCTGGGTAAGATCGGCCCACGTCGGGAACGAGAGCGGTACGAATTGGGCGTTGACGAGCTGCGGGTTGAGCGCGAGCCGCGCGCGAAGCTTGTCGCGGTTGGCATCCAGCTGCGAGACGACATTCGCCCTGTTCTTGAGAACGATCATGTCGGTGCTGTATCCGCGCTTGAAGAAAGGCACAAACGTCGTGTCCTCCTGAAGCATCGCGAATCCATGCAGCCAGAGGTCGACGTGCTCCCGAGTCTTGACCGGCCAGATGACGGAGGGTGACGTGGGTTCGGTTGTCGGACCGGCGCCGCCGTTCGTCACGGTGCCGCCCGTGCCGCCGCCAACTGACGCGCAAGCAGCCGCAAATACGGCGACCGATGCCAATCCGAATATTCTGAACAGTGGCTTCATGATTTTCCTCGTTCGCTGCGACCCAGCGCAGTCTATTGAATGGATTCCACTACGATCGCGATTCCCTGGCCGCCGCCGATGCACGCGCTGCCCAGTCCGTATCGTTTGCCTTGAGCACGCAACGCATGCAGTAGGTGGGCCGTGATCCTCGCCCCGGACGCGGCGAGCGGATGGCTCAGCGCAATGGCGCCACCGTGCACGTTGAGGCGATCACGGGGGAGGGACAACTCGCGCTCGACGGCGCAGGTCTGCGCCGCGAACGCCTCGTTGACCTCGATCAGATCCATGTCTTTCATCGTCAATCCGGCCTTTGCCAGCGCTGCCTTCGAAGCCGGAACCGGCCCGATTCCCATCACCGCCGGATCCACGCCGACAACACTCCACGATACGAGTCTTCCAAGCGGCTCGAGCTTGCGCTCACGCGCAAACTTCTCACTCGCGATTACCATCGCGCCGGCCCCATCGCCGATGCCGGACGCATTTCCAGCGGTCACAACGCCGCCTTTTCGGAACACTGGCTTGAGGGTGCTCAGCTTCTCCAACGTCGTGTCTGGCCGCATGTGCTCGTCGATTGCCAGCTCCTCGATCTTTCCAGTCTTTGGATTGGGGATCGGGACCGGAACAACTTCATCCTTGAATACGCCTTCGTCCCACGCCGCCTTCGAGAGCTGCTGCGATCTGAGCGCGAACTCGTCCACGCATCCGCGATCCAGCTTGTATCTCTCAGCCAGGTTCTCCGCGGTCTCCGCCATTCCAAGCCCGACGTAGGAATCGGTGAGTCCTTCCCACAATACGTCCTCCATCGGCGGCGCCTTGCCGAATGGCGTGCCCCATCTGATCCCCCGAATGACGTGCGGCGCCTGCGACATCGATTCGGCTCCCCCAACCAGACAGATCTTGGCGTCGCCGAGGATGATTTCCTGCGCTCCACTTACTACAGCCTGAAAACCAGATCCGCACAGGCGGTTGAGCGTGAGCGCTGAGGTTTCCTGGCGACACCCCGACTTGAGCGCGACGTGGCGGGCGAAGTAGATGGAATCGTTGGTCGTGTAGAGGACGTTGCCGAAGATCGTCTGATCGACATCGGTCGCGGTGATTCCCGCGCGCTCAATCGCACTCTTCGAGGCGTGAACGGCGAGGTCGACGGGTGAGAAATCCTTGAGCTTTCCGCCGAAGGTGCCGAATGGGGTTCGGACGGCGGAGAGGAAGACAACACCCGGGCGGTTTGATGGTTCGGTCATAGCGACTTCAATATACCCGCTCGCAGCCTGGTGATCGGATACGCTCTGGCAACTGCAATGAACGGGATCCGAGATGTCAGAGGCACAGATCTCAGGAGGTAGTCACTGCGCTTCGACCGAGTCGAGCGCGCCTCCTATTACAACCCACCGCCTGTACCGTACGCCACCCAGATATGTCGCAGCGCAGTTACCAAAACCTGGTGTCTACGCTTCTCAGATCTCGGATCCCGTTCAGTTCGCAGTTTGCCGTTCTCAGATCTCGGATCCCGTTCAGTTATTGAGCACCCGCCAATGTTCTACGCCTTTTTGCCGCAGTTGACACAGAACTTCCAGACGGGATCGAGCTCGGCCCCGCATCCCGCGCAGTGCTTCGCGGCAAGGTTCTGTCCGCAGTGCGGACAGTAAATCGCGGTACGGCCTTCAGGCAAAGTGCCTCCGCAGAATTTGCATCCTACGGCCGCGTCCATTGTCGAGATTCCGGGTGCGACGAATGACGTAGTCGCGTCTCCGGGAGCGCCGCCGTTGCCGTTCCCCGCCTGGCCGATCGAGTAGCCACCGGCGTTTTGCGACGGGATCGCGACTCCGAGTTTCTGCAGCGCATCGGGTGCCAGGGAGATTCTCGTCTCGGCGTAGTCGCGAAAGGCTCCAACGTCGGCGTGCGGCGACGCCATCTCTTTCTTGAGCCGGTCCTGCATCGACTGATCGGCACGGACGTAACCCTTTTCACCTGAGAGTAGCCGAGTTAGTGCGGCTTCGTAGTCCTGATTTGTTTCGATGCCGAGGTCGCGGCGATAGTGGCGATACGGGACGAGCGTGTCGTAAAGTTCCTGCACCGTGAACGGCACGCTCAGGTACTCGGCGTGTCCGTTCCTGATGTTGTGAACAAGGCGCTGAAAGAGTCGGTCTAGGTCGTCCATGCTCGCTTGCTCGGCTGGAATGACTGAAGATCGGGGAAGGGAGCCATGTTCTTCAAGTCGACGGTTCCCGCCTTCTGCGCTGCCAACCAGCTGTCGAACTCAGATTCCCGTAACCCGCTGGAATCTGATTGTTCCGCGGCGGCTCGTGTCGCCAGGAAATTCGCGTACTCATTCTGCGGTTGCCCGTTGTGTCCGCGCACCCATCTCCATTGAACTTCGTGATCCGACACGACTTCATCTGCTTCCTTCCAAAGCTCCAGATTCAGGATTGGTCCGCCTTTTTTCTTCCAGTCGCGTGCCTTCCAGTTAGGAAGCCACTCGTTCATCCCCTCGACGATGTACTTCGAGTCGCTGGTGAACAAGACGCGGTAAGAGTTGCCGCGGCGGGAAATCTCTTGAAACGCCTCGATTACGGACCGCAGGGCCATCCGGTTGTTGGTGGTCGCGGGCTCCGAAATCCAGTAATCGCAGCGTGTGACCTTGTTGGATTTGGGATGAAGCCACTCAATCAAGCCGCCAGCCCCTCCCGGATTATCGCCTTCGCGCCCGTTCCCGATGCACGACTCATCGGCGTAGATCGCCACGAGGTCGCCGGATTTGGCGCGCGTCATTTCACGACCTCGAAGCTGTCCAACTCGTCGAGATAGAGTGTGATCTCGTCTCCGGTGGTTGGGTGAGTCGCTTCGACTGCTTCGCGCCCGCTGATCATGCGCAATCTGGTGGGAAGGACGACGTACTCCGTTCCGCGCCGGAAAGCGGCGATGCGCTTGCCATTGGTGATTGCGCGTTCGAGAACGTCGTACTGCTTGTGAGTCAACTGCGCCACTGAACAGCCTCCTCTATCTGGACGAGGCAGTCTCGTCACACCATTCGCGGACGACCCGCGTCAACACCCGGGTGGCGAGATCTATCTCTTCGACTGGCACGAACTCCTGCGCCGCATGGGCCAGCGCGATGTCGCCCGGACCAAAACAGATCGTGGGAATCCCCGCTGCATTTAGAAGCGCGGCGTCGGTCCACGCTGAAAGGCCTTCGATCTTCACTGGCAGCTCCTCGCGCTCGAGTGCGCCACGCAGCCTCTTCACGACCGGCGAGTCAACCGACACATCGCTCGGGAGCTGTGCAGTAGTCAATGTAACTCGCGCGTCGAACTGAGGGTGTCTCGAGCGCACCCTGGCGCACGCGTCGGTGATTTCCTTCAGCGCTTTCTCGGTTGTTTCGCCGGGAAGCGTGCGTCGCTCGATCGCCAGATTGCAGGTTTCAGGATAGGTGGACATTCCGACTCCGCCGTTGATCTTCGAGGCATGTAGCGAGCCGCGGCCGAGCAGTTTGTGGTGGCGCCCCGACTCGCGGGTCCGCTCCAGCCTTTCCAGCTCCGCCAGAAGGAGACCGGCGTGGGTGACGGCGTCGATTCCAATGTCATACCGGCTTCCGTGCGCCGCCCTTCCCGTCAGAACTACATCGATCCACACGAAGCCTCGATGAGCGGGGCAGATCGCCAGCCTCGTGGGCTCCGTTATGATAGCGGCGTCAGCGTGGATCCCGTCGGCGAGCAGCGCGCGCATGCCGAGGCTCTCGTACTCCTCGTCGACGACGGCGGCAATGAGGATCTGGCGACCAGAATCTGGTCGCGCGCCGGTGACGGCAGCGGCGCACATCGCTGCGACACCGCCTTTCATGTCGGCGGAGCCACGACCATAGATGCGATGGCCACGGACCTCGCCGCTAAAAGGCTCGTGAACCATTCCTTCGACCCCGACGACGTCGAGATGGCCGTTCAGCATGAGAGCGGGCGCGTCGCGCTGTCCGATTCGGGCGACCACATTGGGCCGTCCGGCGACGCTTTCCATCAATTGGACCGAGAATCCCCAGTCATCGAGAATCGATGCGAGGGTACGAGCGCAATCACCCTCGCCCGGCGAGTCCGGAGCGAGGGTGGGATTTCTGGAATCGATTTGTATCAGTGCGCGGGCGAGCGCGACTGCATCGCCGCGCGGGATGACCACTTTCTACCTTTTTTTCGCGGTCTTGCCTGAAGCTTTGTGCTTGGACTTGGTCGCGGATTTGACTGTGTGCTTCTTGGCAGCTGGCTTCATCGTCGGCTTTTTCGCGGCCGGCTTCTTGGCAGCTGAGGCGTGCTTCGCCGCGTGCTTGACCGGAGCCGTCACGTGTCGAGCCGGCGTGGTATGACTGTGCGCGGTATGCGTATGCGCAGCATGCGTGGTGTGCGCGGGATGCGAAGCCTCAGCTTTTGGACCCGTCGTCTTCGTCGCGACGTGCGGGGGAGGCGTGAACGGCTTTCTCTTCGCGTGAGAAGATTCGACTTCGCGCATCAGCTTGTCGGCTTCCTCCTGGGTCATCTGGCCACGACGAACCATGTACTGAAGAAGATCGCGCGCGCTCTCGAGCACGAGTCCGGTCAGGCCAGCGGCGGCGCCAACGACGTCCTTCATGGCAGCGGCCATCTTGCTGCCCGCCTCCAGGCTGATCTCGTGCGCCTTTGCCGCCATCTCGGCGACGGTATCTTTTACATCAGCCCCGCGATGACCCGGGCTCCGCTTGGGCGGGACCAATGGCGCGCCGGGCGTGCCGGGTGCGGCAGGTGCGCCAGGCGTAGCGGGTGATCCGGGTGTGCCGGCGGCTGAGGCAGGTGCTGGTAGAGTAGCAACTGCGGTTGGTTTTTCTCTATCAGGCATTTATGGGCTCCGGTCAGCAAAAAGAGGCGGGCTGACGGGGTATGAAATCACAGAAGTAGGGCTTTAAGTCCAGCGGGGCTGAACGGCGCTAAGTATATGATTTTTCGTCACTAAAACAAGGTGGTATGATCCACGTTCCATGCGGGTCATGAATGCGGGTTCTTAGCTTCTTATAAGGCCAGTAATATAGCATACAAGGGACAGTAACCCTACATAATTGCCAAAATGAAGCTAAAGGTACTCGACTTGACCAGGGTGCTGGCCGGTCCGGTTTGTTCAATGATGCTCGGAGATATGGGTGCCGACGTCATCAAAGTCGAGCGACCGGGCGATGGGGATGAGACGCGGGGCTGGGGGCCTCCGTTCGACGCGGACCGTCAGAGCGCGTACTTCCTGGCCGTCAACAGGAACAAGAAAAGCATCGCCGCCGACCTCTCTAACGTCCGCGATCGCGCGATCGTCCTGGATCTCATCACAGGCGCCGACGTGGTGCTCGACAACTTTCTTTCCGGCGCCCTCGGACGGCTCGGCCTCGACCCAAAGGAGCTCCTCGAGCAGAATCGCGATCTCATCTGGTGCACAATCTCCGGATTCGGAGCGGAGAGCACGCGACCGGGATACGATTTCGTGATGCAGGCCGAGTGTGGCTGGATGGCGATCACCGGTGAGAGGGATGGATCGCCGATGAAGGTCGGAATCGCTCTCGCCGATGTCATCGCCGGGAAAGATGCGGCGATTGCGATACTCGGCGTCGCTCTGGACCGTGCCACTGGTTCAGTCCCAGCTAAAAAGCGTCGGATCAATATTTCACTCGCCGACAGCGCGAGAGCGGCCCTCGTGAACGTGGCGCAAAACGTCCTCGTTTCGGGGACAGATGCAAAGAGGTGGGGAAACGCGCATCCGAATCTTGTTCCGTACCAATTGTTCGATGCGGCGGACAGGCCGTTCGTGATTGCGGTCGGAAGCGACGGACAATGGCGTGCGTGCGCGAATGCGCTTGGCCTTCACGATCTGACCGAAGATGATGCGCTGCGGACGAACGCGGGGCGTGTGAAAAATCGGGACCGTCTCGTGTCTGCGCTGGGCAGTCGCGTGCGTGAGATGGATGCGCAGCATTGGATCGATTTGCTCGAGACAGCGAGCGTACCGTGCGGGCTAGTGCGTACTGTGGCCGAAGTTCTCGAAGGCGCGGATGCAGATCCTCGAACAGGCCTTCGTCCGAGCGTGCCCGGCAACGTGAGATTTCCTCCCCCGAAACTCGATGAGCATGGCGAATCGATTCGAACTCTGGGGTGGCGCACCTTTCGGTGATTACAGATATTATCAGCCGCTTGTTTATGGCCCCGCCTCCGCTAGGTCGTGTTCACCCCCGAGGAGAAGTTATGAAGCGTAACTGGTCGATCTCTGCTGGTGCTGTCGCTCTCGTCGTTCTCGCTGCCTGCAGCGATGACAGAACTACGGGTCCCGCCGGCCAGGGCGCCTTCGCACACTACGTAGCGATCGGGACGAGCCTCAGCATGGGTGTTCAGTCGGACGGTGTCGTTTATTTCAGCCAGCAGCAGGATTGGACCAGGCTTCTCACGCACCAGGCATTCGCACAGTATACGCAGCCACTCGTTGCGCCTCCTGGTTGCTTCTCTCCGCTGATCGCTCCGCTGCAACTCAGTAGGCGTCTGAGCGGAATCAGCGCGGCCGCGAATCAGACAACCAGCATACCCGACACGGCGTGTACTTCGTTTGGCTCTGTCACGCTTCCGACGAATGATGTCGCCATTAGCGGCGCGAATACGTACGATGCCCTTTATGTCACGCCGGAGACCGCGTCGGTCGAGGGTGTGAAACGTCGACGTCAG
>DASWGL010000530.1:0-3467 GCA_036393735.1 Gemmatimonadaceae bacterium
GGACGGTGGCCCGTTGCCGTATGGCTGCGACTCAGAAGAAGAACTGCGATCGTTCGAGTCCTCCTGCCGGAGGCTGCGCCGTTTCCTCGAACAGCAGGCTCGTTAGTGCAATTCTCACCCACAGATTCCGCCGAGGAGCCATTGTTTTCGCGGAATCTTGCCCGCGATCAAGGAGCTTGGCCCACTGATCCTGGTGGACCTTCCGGGCTTCGGCCGCTCCGAGAGCCGCCCAGACGTGATGTCCCCCGAGGCGATGGGGGACTTCGTCATCAAGCTCGCAGAGCATCTTGGCGTCGTCCGTCTGCACGCCGTCGGGCCTGATGTTGGGACCTCGGCGCTATTGTTTGCGGCCGCCAGGAAGCCGACCTTGTTCGAGAGCGTCGTCGTCGGAGACGGAGGCACGAGCCCAGAACTGGTGGGCGCCGGCCTCAAGGAGCTCATCGAATCGCCGGTAGGCGCCTTCGCCAACGCGGAGGGCGGTGACATCGGCGCAGGCTTTGTGACTCAGTCCGCTGCGATAAAGACGCCGGCTGCGGTTCTGGAGGATTACAGTCTGTCTTCCGCCGGCCGGAGGTTCGAGCAGGCGGCGCAGTATGTTCGGGCTTACCCGCGCGATCTCCCGCGCCTGAAGGCGCTTCTGCCAAGCATCGAGACCCCCGTGCTTGTTCTAGCCGGCAAGAACGACCCCATCGTCCCGCCACCGAATGGGCAGCTGCTTGTGGATTTGTTACCCCATTGCCGTCAGACGCTCCTCGATGGCGGGCATCTCATCTGGGAGGATGCTGCAGAGGCGTACTCCGCTCATCTTGCCGAATGGGTCCAAAAAGAATACCGCTCGGTTTAAGCGAAGAGTCGACGCGTGCGAATGGCGACGACGACGAAGGAGGCGCAGTCATGTCTGAGAAGGCACGTTTGTGGGATGCATCCGAGTGCGCGCTCGTACTCATCGACTATCAGGACAGCGTCTTGGGCATCGTGTTCGAACAGGACCGAAGGGTCATCGCGTTGAACGCACGCACGCTTGCGAAAGCCGCGTTGGCTTTCAAGATTCCGGTGATCCTGAGCACCGTCGGTGTGGAGATGGGCGTGAACGGTTCGACCATCCCTTCGCTCCGCACCGCGCTTCCGAACGTCAAGGAGATCGACCGCTCCAACATGAACGCCTGGGAAGACGCCAAGTTCGTCGCCGCGGTCAAAGCGACCGGGCGCAAGCAATTGGTCATGGGAGGAATCGTGACGTCGGTGTGCCTCGCATTTGCTGCGAGTGACGCGCTCGCTGATGGTTTCGAAGTGTCGTTCGTCGTCGATGCCGTCGGCGACACCTACAAGGAATGCCACGACACCGCCGTGCTCAGGCTCACCCGCGCAGGTGCGGTTCCGAGGACGACGTCGTCGATGATCGCCGAATGGTTCCGCGATTGGAAATCGCCCCTTGCGCAGGCCGTCAGAACCATCTACCCGCCGTACTACGAAGAGCTGGCGGCTCTGAAGCAAGCCCCAGAGTCGTACGCACCAGCGGGCCTGATCCGCCGCTAGGAGACGGTACATGAGAGACCTCGCGACACTTGCCATCGACGCGCACGGCGGTCTTGATCGATGGCGCCGGTTCAAGACCGTTTCCGCGCACCTCGTACAAGGCGGCGTCTTGTGGAAAGTGAAGGGGCAGGACGGCGTGCTCGACGATGTCCACCTCACGGTCGACCTCGACAAGGAGTGGGCGTCTCATCGGCCGTTCGGACAGCAGGACCGGCACTCGTCGTTTCAACCTGACCGAGTCGCCATCGAGACGAGTGACGGTCAGGTCGTGGAGGAACGAGCCAATCCGCGCGAGTCTTTCAAAGATCACCAGTTCGACACGCCGTGGGATCGGTTGCAACTGGCGTACTTCGCTGGATACGCGATGTGGACCTATCTGAATACGCCGTTTCTCTTTGCGCTGCCCGGCATCAAGACGGAAGAACTCGATACGTGGCAAGAAAACGGTGAGTCATGGCGCCGTCTGAAAGTCAGGTTCCCGGAGCGCGTCGCGACGCACTCTGCCGAGCAGACCTTTTACTTCGATCAACAGGGCCTTCTCAGGCGGCACGACTACGACGTAGACGTCGCGGGCGGAACGCCGGCTGCGCACTATGTGTCTGCCCCCACGGAGGTCTCAGGAATCGTCGTCCCGACGAGGCACAGGATATTTCCGCGTCAGCCGGACGGAAGTTCACCGCTAGCGCCGCTCGTTGTGTCGATCGACATCAGCGAGATCGAATTCAGTTAGACGTCACGAGGGCTCGATCGCCGTGGCCTTCGTTCGTGAGCGCTTCAGGAGTAAACGAGGGCGTCGATGCCGACCAAACGAAAACACGAGCAGCAAATGGTGCCGCCCGAATCGTTGGTCGCTCGTGTCCGCGGCGAGTTTTCCGAGATGCCAGGGTTGCGACTGACGCTCGAGCAGGCGTGTCGCCTCTGGCAGTTAGAGGTCTCGGTCTGCGAGACGTTGCTCGGTCACCTTGTCCGTGAAGGGTTTCTCTACCAGACGGACAGTGGCTTCTATATCACTGCGGTAACGACTCGTAGCCGAAATTAACCGACGGCCTGACGGACGTGAGGTAGGGAGCCGAGATGTCATCCACCGACAAGAAAGTCATTGCCGTGATTGGTGCAACGGGCCAGCAGGGAGGGGGCGTCGTACGTGCCCTCACAGCCAGAGGACATTTCAAGGTCCGCGCGCTGAGCCGTCATCCAGACCAGCATCGCGGGCTCGCCGACGAAGTCGCGGAAGCGGATTTGAACCGGCCGGACACTCTTGACGCTGCATTCGCGTCGGCCCACGGCGTCTTTCTGGTCACCAATTTCTGGGCACCAGGCACCGACGAGGTTAAGGAGGCGACTGCAGCCGTCCGCGCCGCCAAAAACGCCGGTGTCAAGCACGTGATCTGGTCGACGCTGCCCAATGTCGAAGCGATCAGCGGCGGCAAGTTCAACGTTCCCCACTTCACGGGCAAGTCCAAGGTTGATCGGATCGTCAAGGAAGCCGGGTTCGCGCATCACACGTTCGTCATCGCGCCGTTCTACTACGAGAACCTCGTTCGCGCGCTGGCTCCGCAGAAGCAGGCCGATGGATCCCTGGGCTGGGCGCTTCCTCTCAATCCAAGTGTGCGGTGCATTCACATGGGCGATATTCGCGAACTCGGCGACATCGTCGCCGGAGCGCTCGCGCAGCCGGATCAGGCCGGCCATGGCGAGTATCTGCCACTGGTCGGAGATTTCCTGAGCTTCAATGAAATCGTCGACACCCTGAATCGACAGGGCCACAAGTTCTCGTTCCATCAGGTCCCGAAGGACGGTTTTCCTGCTGAACTGGCAGACACGTTCGGTTACTTCGAAGCGCATACGTATCTGGGCTCGGACTGGTCGGATCGAATTGCGCTCGCGAACAGAATAGCCGGCAGGCAACCGACCACGTTTGTCGCGTGGGC
>DASWGL010000531.1:0-2367 GCA_036393735.1 Gemmatimonadaceae bacterium
CCACCGGATCGCGGTGAACCGCACGCTGAATGCACTACGCAAAATCAGGCGCATCGCGAAGCTGGAGGTGGACATCGAGGACGATTCCGCGATGACCGAAACGGATACCGACAGGACATTCGTGGCGGAGTCTATCGAACAGGCTATGAGCAAGCTGTCGCCAGGGGCCAGAGCGGTGTTCGTGCTTCACGACATCGAAGGGTACACGCACGGCGAGATCGGAGAGGAGCTCGGAATTACGTCGGGCGGATCGAAATCGCAATTGTTCAAGGCGCGCGCCAAGCTGCGGAAGCTGCTCGCGCACCTAGTGGATGAATCACCAACCGTCGCGGTAAAGGGGAAGGCACATGTCGCACCTGTCTGAAGAGCAACTAGACCGGATCATCGCCGAGGAACGCTTGCGCGATCTGGCGCCGCTCAACGAGTGGCGAACGATCGCCGCGCGGGCGCGAGAGGAAGGTTTGATTCGCGAATCACAGTCGTCGCGATGGTGGGCGTCGAGCCAACCCTGGTTTCGGTCAGCCGCGGCGGTGCTGCTCCTCGTTGGAGGAATCGCGATTGGTCGGGCGACGATTGCGTTGCCGAGCGCGGTTAAGGCGACGGCGAGCAAATCGACTCCGACAGCTAGTGCAAACTTCGCGTCGGTGGATGATGCGTCAGCCGCGCTCAATCGCGCAGTCGACGAGTATCAGCGCGCGTCAGAGTTTCTCGCCGTCAACAATGCGTCGACCGGAAGCAGGGACAGCCTGGCGATGTACTCGAAGCGAGCAGCGGCGCTCGACAAGATCGAGGACGCAACTGTGAGCGCGCTGCAGACGGCGCCGCACGATCCGGTGATCAACCAATACTACCTGGCGACGATGGGTGCGCGCGTGGCCACGCAGCAGCAGCTCGTCGCGCGTCCGGTGGGATTGAGGGGGTTCTAAGGTGACTGTCAGCTGGAAGATGCCTACGTCGGGAAATGCGTCGCGGTTCACGCTGGGGCTCATTGGGTTTCTCGTCCTGCCTCTCGGAGTCCAGGCGCAGCGAACGCCGCCTGCGATCGTGCAGCCTCCGACGGGCTGGTTCGGAGTGAGGATCTCCGACCAGGCCATGATCGACGAGCGTGGCAACGCGTTCTTTGACTCATATCCCGTAGTCACCGGTGTTGATTCCAGCTCGCCCGCCGCGAAGGCAGGAGTCCGACCCGGCGACGTGCTGCTGTCGTTCAACTCGCACGACATGCGGGGTGGCTCCGTCGAGCTAAGCAAGTGGCTCAAGGTGGGCGCGCCCTTCGTGCTGAGAATCCGGCGCAACGATGCGACGCGCGTCGTGAGGGGCACGCTCGGCAGGCGACCGGAAAACTGGGAGCAGAACATGGTCGTCGAGCTCACGGTACCGCAGATCCTCCAGGAACGAAGCGGAGCGATTGCCCGTCCGCAGATGCAACGGACGGGAATGATCCGTACTCGAATGCCGGTGCCGGAACCACTTCCCGCGCTTTTACCTCCGGCGTTGGGATATGGAGGTGGGATCTATCCCTTCGCGGGCGCCGAGTTCACGGCACTGAACGAAGATCTCTGTGACGCGCTCGGCGTGAAACCCGAAGGTGTGTTCGTGACGAACGTGATCGAAGGCTCGGCGGCGAGGGCGGCCGGACTACGCGGCGGAGACGTCGTCGTCAAGGCGGACAGTATCAAGATCGAGAGTCCGATCGATCTTGTGCGCGCGATCAGGAATGCGGATGAAACCGATCGCTCGGTCGACCTGCAGATCATCAGGAAACACAAGGCGCAGCACTTAACACTTCGCTGGTAGCAGTTCGGCGTATGGCAGGTCGCGGGGCGCTGGCTACAGCGCCGGGAGCTTCCTTGCTTCGGGGAGCAGCGATGCATGAATTGCGATGGCGGCAACGGCCCCACTCGCCGCGGCGACGATCGCCAGCTGCGGACCCGGCGCAATGTCGCCCGCCGCGTAGACGTTCTTCACAGACGTGTGATTTCGGTCGTCGATAACGAGGCGGCCCATGTCATCCCGCTTGCATCCGAGCTGAGCGCCGAGATCGTCGGCGGGGTACTGGCCGATCGCGAAGTAAAGGCGCTCGCAGTCGAGAGACATAGCTCCTTCCAGTTCGATTCCCGAGATTTCGCGGTCCTTCGAGACAACAGACTGGATCGGTGCTTCCAGAACGGGGATGTTCAGCGCCTTGAGCTTGTCGGGCAGAATCTGGCTCACGTCCGGCTTCTCGCCGTTCGTGCAGATGACGATCTGCCGGGTCCATGTCGCGAGCGCGAGTGCCATCCCCACAGCCTTCCGCCCGGTGCCGACGACGACGGTCTTCTTATCACGCGTCTCGTAACCGTCACAGTCGGGGCACACGTGAACTGT
>DASWGL010000532.1:0-5632 GCA_036393735.1 Gemmatimonadaceae bacterium
GAGGTCGAGGTCTTCAATCTCGCGGATTCGTCGTTCAAGGCTCCAGTCATCGTGGGCTCGCGTCCATGGGGATTGGCAGGCTGGCCGCGCGACCGCACTGGAGTCATGGGCGACACCATCCTGGTAGCGAACTCGGGTGGAACGAACATCAGCTACATAGATCTCAATGCGGGCGCGAGCGGCAGCGGACTGGAAGTCTTCCGCTATGACCTGCCGAACATCATCGCGTTCACGATCACCACGACGACGTCTGGAACGAGCGGCCTGCCCATTCAGGTGGCCACCAAGTATGACTTCAGCGATCGCCCGCAATACCTTGCCCCGACCTGTATCGCGCCAGCCGGGGTGTGCACGGACGTGGTGCTGACTTATTCCACGACTCCGACTGCCGGGCAATCGTCGCCCTTCGCGAGCCGTAACGGCACCTTGCGGTGGGAGAATCTGACCCAAAGAACGTCGCACCTGTTCTTCGAGCAGGCTATAGGACAGGCTGCTGCCCGCTCCGATACGCTCACGATAACCCGGTACGACGCGGACGGCGTGAATTCGACCGTCCTGCTCCCGTACAAGGATGTGAACGGTAGATCGACCACCATCGACATCAACGCCCTCGCATTCCGCGATACTACTTTCGTACGCGGTTCTGGCACCTTCCAGCGTGCCATGTTCGGTGAGGGCGGCAGCGTATTCGGCAGCCGCACGATGATGTACGATGCGCAAAGAGGATTCGAACCTGGTTACCCGTACATCGATCTAGGCGTTTCTCCGCCGTCCGCGGTGTCCGACTTCATCGCGAACACGTTTGCGGAAGTGAAGGGCGTCGCCATCAACTTTGACGGCACGCTCGGGGCCGTACGCGCGGATTCAACCTACATTCTCAACTCGGCACTCAGACTCCAGGGCGTGCTGGCTACCACGATCACGAACGCCGGATTCGATTCCCATCCGCTCAACACCGGTGTGAATTCGTTCCCGCTCACGACGCGCCTCGCGTTCGCGGCATCGTCCGAGCCGCTGATCGAGATATATGACACGCGGTGCTACCAGAGAATTGCGACTATTCCGATCAAGGCTCCGATCGTCGGGCCTCTAAAGGCGGCCTTCCGTATCTCCACCGGCGAGCTCGTCATGGTTGGAGCAACCGCACAAGGGGTTGTCATCGCAACGCTACCCAATACGTTTACCACGACCTGCCCGTAGCTTTCCCGCAGACGCGGGTATTGGATGGATAACGAGCCCGGTCAAAAGCCGGGCTCGTTCTTTTTGGAGACAGATGCTGCGATTCACCACTGCCGGCGAGTCACACGGGCCCGCGCTCGTATCCATCCTCGAGGGGATGGTCGCCGGTCTGCCCCTCGTCGCCGCCGATATCGATACGCAGCTCGCGCGCAGGCAGCAGGGGTACGGGCGTGGCCGCCGCATGAAGATCGAGTCCGACCACGCTGAGTTCCTCTCAGGCGTCCGCGCCGGCGAGACGCTCGGCTCCCCGATCGCGATGCTGATTCAGAATCGCGACTGGAAGAATTGGCAGGAGATCATGGATCCCGCGCCACGGGAAGGCGATCCTGAGCGCAAGCGCGCTGTGACGCGCCCGCGCCCGGGCCACGTGGATCTCTCCGGAATGCTCAAGTACGACCGAACTGATGCCCGGGATGTGCTGGAGCGGGCCTCCGCCCGCGAAACGACCGCCCGCGTGGCCGCAGGGGCCATTTGCAGGCGGTTTCTGCGGGAATTCGACATAACCCTCGGGAGCCATGTGGTGCACCTGGGAGGGGTCGACGCCGGGCGTCCGGACAGGATGCCGGCGGATCTGAATGCAGCCGCTGACGAATCGCAGCTCCGCACGCTGGATCGGGACGCGGAGCAGGAGATGATCGCGCGGATCGACGCGGCGAAGGCGGAGGGCAACACCCTCGGCGGAATCGCGGAAGTCATCTGCGATGGTGTGCCGGTGGGCCTCGGCTCGCACGTATCGTGGGACAAAAAGCTCGACGGCCGGCTCGCCGCAGCTCTGATGTCCATTCCCGCCGTCAAGGCGGTCGAGATCGGGCTCGGGGTGGAATGCGCGCGCAGAAAAGGGTCCGATGTCCACGACGAGATCGATCCGGACGAGAGCAACGTGAAAGCGGGCCGGGTGCGCAGGAGAACCAACCGAGCGGGCGGAATGGAAGGCGGCATCAGCAATGGGGAGCAGATCGTGCTGCGCGCGTCGATGAAGCCGATCAGCACCCTCATGCGGCCGCTGGGAACGATCGAGATGAAGACGCGGGAGCGCGCAGAAGCGGTGGCGGAAAGAAGTGATGTCACCGCCGTTCCAGCGATGGGGGTTATCGCCGAAGCCATGACAGCGTTCATCCTCGCGCAGGCGTTGCTCGAAAAGTTCGGCGGCGATTCGCTCGGAGAGACGCGCCGCAATTATCAGAATTACATCTCGTCGCTGAGTGACAGACAGGGACGATAGGTCGCCGGCTCCACATCTGATCCTCGTCGGACTCCCGGGAGTGGGGAAGACAACGATCGGGAAAGCGGTCGCGCGGAGGCTGGGAAGACAGTTTCTCGATTTCGATCAGGAGATCGAGCGGCGGTCGGGAATGGATGTGCGCGAGATCTTTCGCCTGAAGGGCGAGGAGCACTTTCGGGAGATGGAATTCGCCCTGACGAAAGAACTGAGCGTCACCGGCGGAATGGTGCTGTCACCCGGTGGGGGGTGGATCGCACAGCAGAGGTCGGTCGAACTTTTGCGTTCGAATGGGCGTATCATATACCTTAGAGCGTCACCCGAGGCAGTTGCTCGCAGACTGCGCAGGGTGGAGACCCGGCCGCTACTGGCGGGCCGGGACCCGGTGGTAGCACTCCGGGAGCTGTACCAGAAACGAAGGGCCCTCTACGAGACAGCTGACGCGGTTCTGGATACGGAAAGGCTTGCACGGCAACAACTTATAGCAAAAGTAGTCGAGCTTGTCTCGACCATGACTTAACTACGAACGCCAATGGACGAACGCTTACCTGCACAGACCACATTCCGCGTGATGGGCCCGCACGAACGGGGACGCTTCGCGCCGGAAGCCTGGGGTCATCTGCTCTCCCTTAACGGGTCGGGCGCGATCAACGGGCTGGAGCTGGAGCACATCATCGAGCGGGCACTCATGCAATTCGAAGGACGCATTGCGCTCGATGACCTCCGCGGATTGCTCGAAGGGACTGGGCTGGAAGATTCGTCCGGAAGCGGCGACAACACCACGGTGCATTAAATGGCGAAAGCCAGAACAACTAAAGCAAGAACCACGGCCAAGCGCCCCGCCAAGGGCGTTGCCGCCGAGAGCGCTGCGATCAAGGATGCCAGTATAACGATTCCGGCCTCGAAGGGGATTCGTGCGACGAAGGGCGTAGCGGCGAAGAACGTCGCGCTCAAGCCGGCACGCGCCAGAAAGAGTGCGGCGGCGAAAATCGTCGATGACGAAGGTCGATCGGAGCCCGGCTCGACATCGCTCGTGATCGTCGAGTCGCCGGCGAAGGCGAAGACGATCGGAAAGTATCTCGGGCGCGCCTACAAAGTGCGCGCGACGATCGGTCACGTGCGCGATCTGCCCGAGAAGAAGATGGGGATCGACATAGAAAACGGCTTCGAGCCGGAGTACGTGACGATCCCGGGAAAAGAGAAGACCGTTGCCGACTTGAAGACTGCCGCGCGTGACTCGAGAGAAATCTTTCTCGCGACCGATCCGGACCGCGAGGGCGAAGCCATCGCGTGGCACGTCGCCCAACAGATAAAGACGAAGAATGGCGCGCCAATTAGCCGTGTTCTCTTTCACGAGATCACGCGCGACGCCGTAATGTTGGCGATCGCCAACGCCGGCAAGATCGACGAGCGGAAAGTTGACGCACAGCAGGCGCGTCGCGTCCTCGATCGCCTCGTCGGATACAAGGCAAGCCCGGTGCTCTGGAAGACCGTGAAGAAAGGCATCTCAGCGGGGCGCGTACAGACTGTCGCGCTGCGGCTGCTCGTCGAAAGAGAGCGCGAGATCCGCGCGTTCAAGCCTGTCGAGTACTGGACCGTCGAAGCTCTCCTCGAGGAGGCCGGACAGCAGTTCACGGCGAAGCTCCATCTGCTGAATGGCAAGAAGCCGGTCATCAGCAACGAAGCGGAAGCGAACGCGATTCTCGACGCGCTCAAATCACGGAAGACGTTCCAGGTCACCGAGGTCAAGCGTCGCGAGCGGAGGAAGAATCCAGCCGCGCCGTTCACCACCAGCACGCTCCAGCAAGACGCTGCGAAGAAGCTGGGATTCGGGTCCAAGCGTACGATGCGTCTCGCCCAGGATCTGTACGAGGGAATCGAGATTGGGGAAGAGGGCGCGGTGGGACTGATTACCTACATGCGCACCGACTCCACACGCGTGGCGCTGTCCGCCGCGGATCAGGCGCGCGACTACATCAAGTTGATGTATGGCCAGCAGTATCTGCCCGACGTACCGCGGCTCTATTCCGACGGCAAATCGAAGAACGCGCAGGATGCGCACGAGTCCGTCCGTCCGACTGATCCGACGCGCCGCCCAGAGCACGTTCGCAAGTACCTCAAGGAAGATCAGTACCGGCTCTACGAGCTTATCTGGCAGCGCTTCATGGCGTCGCAGATGACGCCCGCGATCTTCGACACGACTACAGTCGACTTCGACTTCGACCGGTTCCTGTTCAGGGCGACCGGCAGCGTCGTCAAGTTCGACGGATATCAGCGTCTCTACAAGGAATCGCGCGAGGCCGAGGAAGGGAAAGCGCTCGAGGAGGAGCAGGGGCTGCCCGTGGTCCAGAAGGGCGAGGATATCCCGGTCAAGGCGATCACCCCCTCGCAGCACTTCACCGAGCCGCCGCCACGCTATTCCGAGGCGAGTCTCGTCAAGGAGCTGGAGCGTCTCGGCATCGGTCGTCCATCGACGTACGCGTCGATCGTCTCGACCCTCGTCGATCGCCGCTACGCCCAGCTCGAGCAGCGACGGTTTTTCCCCACCTTCCTCGGCGAACAGGTCGAGAGGGTAATGGTCAAGAGCTTCCCCGATGTGTTCAACGTCAGGTTCACGTCCCATATGGAAACCGATCTCGACAAGATCGAAGATGGGGATGTGAACTGGCGGAAGATGCTGAAGGATTTCTACGGACCATTCGCGGAATCGGTCAAGAGCGCCGACATCGAGTCCCTCATCGGCGAAGCGCACGATTTGTCGATGCTCGAGACCGAGAGATGTCCAACGTGCGGCGGCAAACTCGTGCCCCGCGGGGGATTCTTCGGACCATTCCTCGCGTGCGAGAACCATCCGAAGGATTGCAAGTTCACGAGGCCATTGCGCGGCGATCGCAAGGCAGCGCAGCCGACGGACGAGATCTGCCACGAGTGCGGCAGCCCGATGGTTATTCGCCACGGACGCTCGGGGGAATTCCTCGGCTGCAGCACGTTCCCGAAGTGCCGCGGCACACGGTCGATGCCGACCGGCGTGAAATGTCCGAAAGACGGCGGCGACATCGCGGTGCGGAGATCGAAGAAACGGGGCAAGGCTTTCTACGGCTGCTCGAACTATCCGAAATGCGATTTCGTGGTGTGGGACAAGCCGGTGTCGGAGACATGCCCCGAGTGCGGCTA
>DASWGL010000533.1:0-4893 GCA_036393735.1 Gemmatimonadaceae bacterium
AGCTGGACAAGAAGCACCAGCGCGCGGACTGGTCGATGCGTCCGCTCACGGCGGACATGCTGGAGTACGCCGCACAGGACACCCGATATCTGCTGCAACTCAAGGATCAGATGAAGGGGGAGCTCGAGCGTCGCGGCCGCCTGCACTGGGCGGAGGAGGAGTTCGCCCGCCTCGAGGGAACGCGCTGGGAAGTAGAGGAGAGCATGGAAGGCTTTCTCCGTCTCAAGGGCGCGCGCGATCTCTCCCGTCGGGAGCTCGCCGTTCTGCGTGAGATCGCCAACTGGCGTGACACTGTTGCGGCGCAGCTCGATCGCGCGACGTTCCGGGTAATGGGTAACGAAGTCCTGTTCGAGATAGCGCGCCGCGCGCCGAAGAACGCGGCGGAACTGGGCGCGATCAAGGGAATGCCGAAGGGAATGATCGAGCGTGCGGGGGCCGACATCATCTCGGCGATTCGACGCGGGATGGAAGCACCCGAGGCGGAACTGCCAAAATTTCCGAAGGGTCAGCGCTGGAACAAGGATCGCGACTTCGACGACAAGGTTGCCCGTCTCAAATTGGTGCGTGACGCCGCGGCGACGAGGCTGGATCTGGATCCCGGCGTGTTGTGCTCGCGGGAGAGACTGGAAAACGTGGCGCGGAGCGGCGCGAAGACGATCGAGGATCTTGCTTCCGTTCCCGATCTACGGCGTTGGCAGATAGAGGAGATGGGGGAAGGCTTTGTACGAGCCCTCGCCGGGCGCGGGTAGGAATTACTCCTCAACGCGCCTTGAACAGGAAGGTTTGAGTTTGCCAAGTTGCGACCGGACAGTCGCCCACCCTTCCGGGCACATAATGCATCGTCGCCATTCTGTCGAAAACGGCGCGGACAAAGTCGACGTAGTGACCTGAGCGCAGGTCAACTGACTGCGGAGCCACGGTTCCGTCCGGCAGGATCGTAAAAGTCATTACAACGCTGTCCGAAACTCCCGACCGTTCCGCAACTCTCGGGTATTTTGGTCCGCGCGCGTTTTTCGGCCACGCCGCTTCGCTGAATTGCGAGCCATAGTGAGGAATCTTTATCCGAAAGAGGTGTCGGTAGCGAGGAACTGTGTCCGAGTGCTGCTCGACGTGAATGGAGATGTCCAGAGGAATCGAATCCGGCTGCGTAAAAAAAGGGACTGATTTTTCGTCGCTGAGCTTCTGGAGTGCGGTATGGACGCTATCGGACAACGTTGGTGTCAGCGCAAAATCAACAGTCACTATTCGCGATAGCGTACCACCGGGATGGGCCGTCGCATACGCCTGACTTCCGAACATTAACGCGCCGCCGACGCATTTGTGGCTCGCTGAATCGCAGGGGGACCAGCCGAGCACCACGCTCAATGGCAGATTTTCCGGGACCTTGAGGCGAGATCGAAATTCCTGAACGAACAATCCCTCAAAATCTGGCGGAAGCTTGGCCTTTCGATCCTGGGCCGTCACGCTCATCGTCACGATCGCAATCAGGGAATCGCTGGCATGCAGGGTGTCGAGGCAACCCACGGTATCACGGCCGGGATTCCGCTGAAGCACTGCGGAGGAATGCCCGGCAAATTGTGTCGCACCGGCCGCAATTATTGGCGCGATGAGAATACTCAGTCCTGCGAGCCTCGGCGATTTCATTCGGGCACCTTGAACAAGAATCGCTGTCTCATCCGCGTGGCCACGGCGCAGTCCCCCAGATGGGCAGGGTGGTAGCGCGTCCGACCGAGCGCATCGAGCACCGACGCGACGAAATCCCGATAGTTGGCGCTCACGAGCTCGATCGATTCGGCGGCAATTGCGCCATCGGCGTCCACTGTGAAGGCCAGCATCACGCTGTCCTCGACGCCTGCCAGGCGCGCGGTGAACGGATACTTCGCATCCACGCCCACCGCGGGCATGGAAGCGTAGCTGAACGGCCACTCGTACTTCGGCACCTTCGCCTGAAACACGTGCCGAACCTTCGGAACCGTGTCCGGTTCCGCCTCCTGCACGATCTGGAGCATGACGGGAATCGGATCGACATCCCCAATGGGTGGCACCAGCTCAGCGCGCGACATCGACTGCAGCGCGGATTTCACGCTGTCGGCGAGACGAGGAGTCAGCGCGACATCGACCATCGTTATGTCCGACAGCTTGCCATCGTTGTGCACCGTGGCGTACGCCACCGCCCCAACGCTAAGTATGCCTCCAACGCATCGTGAGCCCAATGAATCGCACGGCTGTGATCCCATTACGACGCTCAACGGCAATTTTGACGGAATCCTGAAGCGCGAGCGGAACTCCTCGACGAACAAGTCTTCGAAGTCGCGCGGCAACGCGACCTTGGGATCCTGAGACGCAACGCTCATCTTGACGATCAACGAGACCGAATCAGCTGCATGGAGGGTATCGAGGCAGCCGATGCTGTCCGCGGCCGACCGTTTGGCAGAAGCAATCTTCTTATTTGGCTGGGGATTCGTCGCGCAGGCGGCGACGAACACGAGCGGCGCGAGAGCTACGGCTCTGAAATTAAAACGCACCGGCTCAATTTTATCGGGTGCCTCGCCCTGTCACTAGAAGCCGAGGTACGCCCTCACTCGCGGCTCCATCTTCTCGGGTGTCCAGAAGGGCATCCACACGAGATTCACTTCCACTTTCTCGACGCCCGGCAGCGTTTTGATTTCCTTCTCGGCGTTGGTCATCAGCTCCGGACCTGACGGACACGCGGGAGATGTGAGGGTCATGTCGACCTTGACCGTGGTGCCATCGACCGCGATGCCGTAAACCAGTCCCAGGTCAATGATGTTGAGCTGCAGATCCGGATCCTTTACTCGGCGCAGGGCGAGCTTCACCTGGTCCTCGGACACCACCCCGCTCGTGGCAGGCGCTTCAGTGGGAGTTGGGGTAGTTGTTGATTCGTCGGTCATACAAATTCTGCGTTGGCTACCGAATAATCACTAGCTCGTACCTGCTGAAACAAGAGAGGGCGCCTTTTGGGCGCCCTCTTCCTATCCACAGCATCGAAACTAATGGCTCTTCTTTTTGGCGTTCTTGCCCGAGGAACTCTTCTTCGCGGAACCGGCGCGGCTTCTCGAGGTCGCGCTGGCAATCGAGTGGTGCCGGGATGAGCCATGGCGCCGTCTCGACGCGCGTCGTGGCGGCGGATTCCAGCCGGCTTCGCGGTCGGCGCGGAAAGCTCTCGATCCGGAAGCGAGCTTCGGTCCGTCCAGGACGGAGAGTACCGCCGCATCCGATAGATCGGCGCGGACATCGGAAATGACTTTCGCGGGTCTGAGGGCACGCGCCGCGTGCACTCGGTTCGTGAGAAGGATCACGAACATCTCGCGCTCGGGATCGATCCACATCGAGGTACCGGTGAAGCCAGTGTGGCCGTAGGCGGTCGGTCCCAGGTACCGGCCGGATCCGTAGTCTCCCTCAGCCGTATCCCAGCCAAGAGCCCGGTGACCGAACGACCGGGAGGTGAAGAGCTCGACGGTCGGCTTGCTGATGATCTGGACGCCGTTATACTCGCCGCCATTCAGCATCATTTGCGCGAAAACCGAGAGGTCAGCCGCAGTACTGAAGAGACCAGCGTGTCCCGCCACACCGCCCAAGGCGTAGGCGTTTTCGTCGTGGACCTCACCTCTCAACGGATAACCGCGCGGCGGAGTAACCTCAGTGGGAGCGATGCGATAGCGCAGCGAGTCGGCGGGACGATACATCGTCTCGTTCATCCCGAGGGGCTCGAAGACGCGTCTTGTCAGGTACTTGTCGAGCGGCTCGCCAGCGACGACTTCGACCAGGAGTCCCAGAACATCGGCGCCCAGATCGGAGTAGATGTACTGGGCGCCGGGACGGCCCTCGAGAGGGGTGCTCAGAACCAGGGCGCGTGCTTCGAGAGGCGTCTGGGCGATCCGCCAGATATCTCTGCCCGCCGGGAGCCCGGCAGTGTGCGTGAGAAGCTGACGGATGGTGACCTTGTCCTTGTCGCCGCCGCCGAATGTCGGGATGTAGTTAACGACCGGGTCATCGAGCCCGATTTTCTTTTCGTCGTAGAGAATCATGATCGCCGTAGTAGTACCGACGACCTTGCTGAGGGACGCCACGTCGTAGATTGTGCGCTCGGCATCGACTGGCGTGCTGTTCTCGCTCCAGGAGAGCCTGCCGAATCCCTTCTCGAACACCGCCGCGCCCTTTCTGCCGACGATGACAGAGGCACCAGGGTAGCCGCCAGCCTTGATTCCGCGCTCAACGACGCGCTCGATCTGGTTGAGACGACTGCTGGACATGCCGACCTCGGTCGGTGACTTGACGGGCAGGCCATCGCCCGCTCGTGTCATCGTCAGGGCGGTGAGAATGACTCTAAGCAACGCTAACTCCTTTAACTACTGTAATTTATACTGTCCGCGAAGACCGAAAGTTCCGACCCGGGTTGGACCTGCTGCTCCGCGGAATGGCGAGGCGTACCGTTGCAAACGATTGCGCAGAGGGAAAGTCACCGGATTTTCGGGAAACTATAGGTAGATGTGGAGTGACTAATCAAGAGTCCGAGATGCCATTCGATCAGCTCGACCTCAAGCGCGCAATAGATGGCGACGAGAGGGCGATGCAGCGGCTTTGGTCGCAGCATTCGCCGCACATCGACGCGGTCGTTCGCAGGCTTTGTGACGATGCTGAGCTGGCCGCCGACATCTCGCAGGAGGTCTGGATGCAGATATTCAGGGCACTTCCCAGCTACCGGGGCGACTCACAGTTCGGAACATGGGCCCACCGGATCGCGGTGAACCGCACGCTGAATGCACTACGCAAAATCAGGCGCATCGCGAAGCTGGAGGTGGACATCGAGGACGATTCCGCGATGACCGAAACGGATACCGACAGGACATTCGTGGCGGAGTCTATCGAACA
>DASWGL010000534.1:0-14341 GCA_036393735.1 Gemmatimonadaceae bacterium
GAGGCTCTCGAGCGCGAGCAGGATGCGGCTCTTCTCGCTGATGCTTTGCGGTGGAAGGGTACGCTTCACCGCGAGCAGGGCGAAACCGAGGCCGCCTACCGCTGCTACACGCAAAGCCTGATTCACGCCGAAAAATGCGGCTCCATCAGCTGCAGGGCACACGGGTTCAATTGCCTCGCCATCATCGCGCAGCGTCGCGGCAATCTTCTCGAAAGCGAGAAGCTTTACACGCAAGCCTCGGAGCTCGCGGGGAAAGCGGGTGATACCCGTCTTCTCGGAATGATCGAGCAGAACCGCGGTGTTCTCTTCAACATGCGCGGCAACTTTGTCGCGGCCGAAGCTCGATACTCCAACAGCCTCGCTGCGTTTGAGCGCGCGAAAGATGATGAGGCTGTGTCGTGGGTGCTCAACAATCTGGGCATGCTCTACACGAAGCTCGGACACTATCAGCGTGCGATCGAAACCTTCGAGCGGGGATTGACAATCGCCAGATCGCGTCACGATTCACTCGTCGAGAGCATTCTAGTCTTGAACCTGGCCCAGGTCTGGGTCGGGGTCGGAAAGCTCGACGACGCCGACAGAGCGTGCGCGTCGTCACTCGCAGGAGCTCAGACGCGCGGCGATCATCTTACGATCGCTGAAGCGCTGAAGTGCCGGGCGAGAATCGAGCGCGAGCGAGGGGCATTCCATGAGAGCATTGCGACGCTCCGGATCGGAATCTTCGAAGCGGAGGGTCTCGAGGACCGGCTGCTCCAGGCCGAGATGCTCCGGGAATTCGGCCAAACATCGAGGGCGCTCGGTAACTCCGCGGATGCCCGACTGGCATGGCGAGAAGCGGCGGAGTCATTCGAGGACGTTGGCGCCCAACACGAGGCCGCCGAAATCAACGCCCTGCTCGCCTCGCTTCCGAGCTAACCCCCTCCTGGGGCGCTCCCCGCCCATACGGGTTCCGCAAGTCCCTAAGTCCCGAAGAATGGGTGACTTGGCTCCCCGTTTCTTCGTCTCCTTACATAAGCCCCCTTAGGGGCCAATTCGCTCGGTCAACTCAAATTCCGCGCGCGGATTGCTCGATCGTTCGCGCGAAAAAGGAACGGTGTAATTATCACAGCCCGATCGCAGTTGGCGTCGGCGGACCGCTGGGACTCCCACGTAATCGGTGAGAGCACCGCTATCCGTGAAGTCATTGCCCTTGCGACCCAGGTAGCGGCGAGTCGCAGCATGACCGTTTTGCTCGTAGGCGAGACCGGGACTGGCAAGGAGCTTTTTGCGCGCGGCCTCCACGCGGCGAGCTCGCGTGCGACTGAGCCTTTTGTGGCGATCAATTGCGCGGCAATTCCCGAGACCCTGCTGGAAAGCGAGCTGTTCGGCCACGAGCCTGGCGCGTTTACCGACGCACGCGTCCTCAAGCGCGGTCTGTTCGAAGTAGCAGGTGCCGGCACCGTTTTTCTCGACGAGGTGGCCGAGCTTCCGCTCAAGCTACAGGCGAAGCTGTTGCGTGTGGTCGAAGACAGGCGCTTCCGTCGGCTCGGCGGCTCGGAAGAGCGGGCACTGTCGGCCCGCATCATAGCGGGCACCAACTCCTCACTGGAAACGGCCGTTGCCGACAATCGCTTCCGCGCGGATTTATTCTACCGGCTGAACGTCGCGCGACTCGAGCTTCCGTCGCTGCGTGAGCGAGACGGCGACATTCCGATTCTCGCCCACTATTTCGTCAAGCGACACGCCGAGGCTGAAGGCCGACAGAACCTGCATCTGGGGCAGGATTCGGTCAGCGCGCTGGAGAGACACCGGTGGCCGGGTAATATTCGCGAGCTCAAGAATGTCATCGAGCGTGCCGTGGTTGTCTGCACGGGCGATGTGATTCAGCCCCACCACCTTTCGCTGCAGCGGCGGTCGTTTATCCCTCTGGTCGAAACTCCCGCTGGCGGCGTGATCCGCATACCCGCGGAAGGCAAGTCGCTCCAGGCGATCGTCGACGAGGCCATCCACACCACAATCGGCCTCACCGGTGGAAACCTCAGCGCGGCCGCCCGCATCCTCGGAATCTCGCGGCCGACGCTGACGAGAAAGCTCCGCGACGAAGGCTCCGCGCGCCGCACAATCCTCGCTTCGTCATGAGCGTGCGTTACACTCCTCGCTCGAACGAGGCAGAATCGCCGGAGATAAGAGCACTCATAGAGGCGGCAAAACTGGCGGAGCGTGAGGGCCACTGGAGTGATGCATCGGTTCGCTACGAAGCCCTGGTAAGAAATCCGTTCGCAAGTGATCACACCAGACTTTCTGCGCTGCGGTGGCTGGGAAGGGCATACCTCGAGCAGGGCAATCGCGGCGCGGCGATAGATGTTCTGGAAGCGGCGGTTGCCGCCGCGACTCAGGCTGGCTCGCCATCCGCGATCGCCCAGGCGCTCAACGTGGTGGCAATAGTCCACCAGACCGGCGGAGATCTGGACCGGGCCGAATCGATGTACACCGAGGCGAGACTCACCGCGCAGTCGATCATGGATGCCGAGGCGCTGGCGATGATCGACCAGAATCTCGGCACCGTCGCCAGCATTCGCGGCGACATGCACCGCGCGCTCGAGGCGTTTCATCTGAGCCTCGATGGCTACCGCGCTCTCGGCATGCGGGACCAGGCTGCTCAGGTTCTCAACAACATCGGACTGGCTTACAGCGACATGAGCGAGCTCGAGCGCGCGGAAGCAGCGTACACCGAAGCCGAGAACGCCTTCGGCGAGGAACACGACCAGACCAACAAGCTGAACGTCGCGCTCAATCAGGTGCAGCTCTGCATCGCGACGGGGCGGTTCGACGAAGCGATGGATCGCGTCGAGCCTCTGCTCGCGCTCACGGGGGAGATCGCGCCGTCATGGCGCGGAGAGGTGTTCAGGCACGTTGGCGTGATCGCGCGCGAGCGTCGTGACTACGTGAAGGCAGCGGAGTATCTCGGACGAGCATGTGAATGTGCGGACGAAGGAGAAGACCTGCTGCTCAAGGCCGACGTGACCGAGCAGCTCGCCGAACTTTACTGGACGCAGAAGCGGCATCGCGACATGCTCTTGAACTTGAACCAATCGCACGCCCTCTACTCGCGGCTGAAGGCACAGCACCGCGTCGCGCAGGTGGAGCGACGAAACGCTGCACTCGAGTCGCGATTCCTGGAGATGGCGCACCACTGGGGCGACTCGATCGAAAGCAAGGATCACTATACTCAAGGCCACTGCCAACGCGTGGCTTTCTTTGCGTGTGTGCTCGCCGACAGCGCCGGAATGGATTCGCGCTCGCTATTCTGGTTCAGGCTCGGCGCGCTGCTCCACGACATCGGGAAGATCATCGTGCCCACCGAAGTGCTGAACAAGGCAGGCGAGCTGACCGACGAGGAATGGGCGATCATGAAGCGCCACCCGGAAGCGGGACTCGAGCTGGTGGCCGACATCGACTTTCCCGGAGACGTTCGCTCCATCATCCGGAACCACCACGAGCGCTGGGATGGAGCCGGGTATCCAGACGGCTTAGCCGGAGAGGACATTCCTTTCGCCGCGCGGATTCTCTGTGTTGCCGATGTTTACGACGCGCTGACAACCGCGCGTTCGTATCGGGACTGCCTGTCGCACGCGCGCGCGGCGGAGGAGATGCGTGCCCAAAAAGGACAGTTCGATCCGCAGCTACTGGCGACTTTTCTCGACTGGGCCGGCGCGAACGCAACCGAGCATTCGACCCCGCAGCACGTCGCGACCTTTGCTATGGACTCCCCTTCTACGGACATCCGGGCCTAATGGGAGGAAGATCAGTTTTCTCGATCACGCTGTCGGCGATTTTCCTTCTCGGCGCGTGTTCGGGTGACAAACGTGTGGGCGGCACTATCGTGCTTTCCTCGGCCGCGGATGCCGATGTTCTTTTTCCACCGCTTACGTTATCGGTTCAGGGGAAGGAAGTTGTCGATCAGGTCTTTGACAACCTCGCCGACATTGGCCCATCACTCAACACCGTTGGCGACGCCGGATTCACGCCGCGGTTATCCGATCGCTGGCGATGGAGTCCCGACTCACTGTCGGTGGCTTTCCACATAAATCCGCGGGCGCGATGGCACGACGGCGTTCCGGTTGGCGCCGAAGACGTCCGATACACATTTCGGCTCGTAAAGGATACATCGCTCGCTTCGCCGCTCGCCTCGAATCTAGACAACGTGGACTCGGTGTCGGTGCCCGACTCGCTGACGGCGGTCGTGTGGTTTCACCGACGCACTCCGGATGCATTCTTCAAGGCGGCGAGTCCGGTAGTGATTCTCCCCGCGCACCTTCTGCGTCAAACCCCCTCGACCGCATTCCAGGAAAGCGGATTCGCGCGGGCGCCTGTGGGGAGCGGGCGGTTCCGGTTTGCGGTGTGGGATCGCGGATCCCGAATCGTACTGAAGGCGGACAGCGCTAACTATCGAGGCAGGCCCGTCGCCGACCAGGTGATCTGGCTCGTCTCGCCGGATTATCAGGCGGCGTCGGTGAGATTCCTTGGCGGGACCGCCGATTTCCTCGATGTCGTGAAGCCGGAGCTGATCCCGCAGGTGAAAGTGAAGGGTGCCGCCATCATCGTCTCTCCAGGAAGTCTTGACTACGGATACGCCGCGTTCAATCTGCGCAACGCGACCAACACCGGCCCGCATCCCATTTTCGGCGAGCGCGAAGCCCGAAGGGCGCTGGTGATGGCGATCGATCGATCCGCGATCGTGCGCAACGTGTTCGACACGCTGGGTCTCGTTGCCCA
Organism: Gemmatimonadaceae bacterium; assembly: GCA_036393735.1. Lineage (GTDB taxonomy): Bacteria > Gemmatimonadota > Gemmatimonadetes > Gemmatimonadales > Gemmatimonadaceae > UBA4720. The sequence continues at coordinate 4,756 of DASWGL010000534.1, forward strand.
TGGGCCGGCGACCCGAATCATGCCGACGAGTGATACAACGATCGGAATTCCATACGATCCCGAGCAGGCGGCGCGCACGCTCGACTCGCTCGGCTGGAAGCGTGGAGGCGATGGCATGCGCGCTCGCGGAAAGACATCGCTCGCGTTCGCCCTCATGGTTCCCGGCTCCAGCCCGATCCGAATGAAGATTGCCGTTCTTCTTCAGGAGCAGTGGAGAAAGGCAGGCGCGAACGTCCGCGTTGAGGCGCTCGAGCTGAACACGTTCGGCGCTCGAATGGAGGAGCGAAAGTTCGAGTCGCTGCTGAACGCGTGGCACATCGACCCAACGCCTTCATCGGTGCGCGAGGAGTGGGCAAGCTCCGAGATCAAGAGGGGCGGTTACAACGCCACGTCGTACCGGAGTCCGACGTTCGACGCGGTGATCGACAGCGCGGTGAGTGAGATGAACCCTTCACGCAGCGTTCAGTTGTATCGACGCGCCTATCGAATTCTTACCGACGATGCGCCAGCCATGTGGATCTACGAGCTGCGCAACGTCCAGGGTGTGTCGAAGCGCATCCACCCCGTCGGAATCCGTCCCGATGCGTGGTGGGCCGACCTGGCCGACTGGAGCGTCACCGCGGAGCGCTAGCGCGGTTTGAACTTCAGTCGAAAAAAAGGCCCCACTGTTATCAGTCGGGCCTTTTCTCATTGCCGGTTCTTGGTGCTAATGTGGCTTCGGCGCGTCTGCTGGATTCACGTAGGTAAGCTTCCACGGGCCCGTTCCGTGGAGCTGTATGATCGTTCTTCCGGGAGACGACGCGTAATGATGCATGCCGGCCGGAATGACGCCGAATGTGCCGGCGTGGAGTGTTGTCGCCTTCTTCCTGTCGAAATGATCGCCCATTCCCACATGGAGATTGCCGCTGATCACCGTGACGTGCTCGTCCGCGGGATGGAAGTGCGGGGGTATGCGATAGCCGGGAGGGAACATGAGGCGAAGCGTGAACGGGCCGTCCTTGGTCGGATCTCCATCCAGCACGGCCGCGCGGGCGCCGGCGGGAAGCGCAGCCGGTGCCGCCCCCCATTTGATTGACTGGGGGGTGGTGATTGTTTGAGCGTTTCCAACACTGGCGACGGCCAGCAGACATGCGGCAACGGCGATGCGAGTCATAGTTCCTTCTGGAGGAAAGCCGACGATAGATGGAATGGGTCGGTACCGGCGTCAAGAGGCTTGAACTGCAACTGAAGGCTACCCGCCTGGGGCAGTCGGCCTGTCAGTTGATGGCCGCGGCTGAATCGAGATGCATTATCAGTCCCGCCCGTAGCCCGGATCGGTGCTTCTGACAGCCCCCGGCCGGTAGTCTTCAGTAAAAAAAAAGGGCCGACTGATGTCAGTCGGCCCTCATTTGGTTGTTGAGCGGTGCCTTACTTCTTCTCGTCCACGATCTCGTAGTCCGCTTCGACTACGTCGTCAGCGGGCTTGGCCGCACCGTCGCCGCCAGCTGTCGCTCCCGCTCCAGCGGGCTGACCAGCCTCCGGCTGTGCACCGGCCTGACCCTGCTGCTGGTAGAACGCCTGCCCGGCCTCGCTGAACACCTTCGTCAGCTCTTCTTGCGCCGCGCGGATCTCGGTCATGTCGTCACCACGGAGCGCCTTGCGGGCCCTCTCGACGGCGGCATCGACCTTGGCCTTCGTGTCCGGAGTGACCTTGTCGCCCCACTCCTTGACGTTCTTCTCGACTTCGTACGTCATCGAGTCGAGACGATTGCGGGCATCAATCGCCTCACGCTGCTTCTTGTCCTCGGCCGCGTTCTTCTCCGCGTCCTTGACCATGCGATCGATCTCGGCATCGGAGAGTCCGCTCGAAGCCTCGATGCGGATCTTCTGCTCCTTGCCAGTGGCCTTGTCCTTCGCGGTCACGTGCAGGATACCGTTGGCGTCGATGTCGAACGTCACTTCGACCTGCGGCATGCCCCGTGGTGCGGGCGGAATTCCGGTGAGCTGGAACTTGCCGATGGTCTTGTTGTACGTGGCCAGCTCGCGCTCGCCCTGTAGAACGTGGATCTCCACCGTCGTCTGATTGTCGTCAGCCGTCGAGAAGGTCTCGCTCTTCTTGGTCGGGATCGTGGTGTTGCGCGGGATGAGCACCGTGGTGACTCCACCCAGCGTTTCGATGCCGAGTGAGAGCGGAGTGACGTCGAGCAGCAGAACATCCTTCTGCTCGCCGGTGAGAACGGCGCCCTGGACCGCGGCACCGATCGCCACGACTTCGTCCGGGTTCACACCCTTGTTCGGATCCTTGCCGAAGAACTTCTTGACGATCTCCTGAATCTTCGGAATGCGCGTCGATCCTCCGACGAGCAGAACCTCGTCGATCTCGTTCGGCTTGATGCCCGCGTCCTTGAGCGCCTGCTCCATCGGCGGAATAGTGCGCTGGATCAGGTCGTCCACGAGCTGCTCGAACTTCGCTCTGGTGAGCGAATAGTTGAGATGCTTGGGCCCGCTCTGATCGGCAGTGATGAAGGGAAGGTTTATGTCCGTGGTCTGCGTAGTGGACAATTCCATTTTCGCCTTCTCGCCTGCTTCCTTGAGGCGCTGAAGCGCCATCGGATCCTTGGAGAGATCGATAGCCTGGTCGCGCTTGAACTCCGTCACGAGCCAGTCGATGACGCGCTGGTCGAAGTCATCGCCGCCGAGGTGAGTGTCACCATTGGTGGACTTCACTTCGAACTGACGCGAACCCTCGACGTCGTACAGCTCGAGCACCGAGATGTCGTAGGTTCCCCCACCAAGATCGAAGACGGCAACCTTCTCATCCTTCTTCTTGTCGAGTCCATAGGCGAGTGCCGCTGCGGTCGGCTCGTTGATGATGCGGAGCACGTCGAGACCCGCGATCTTGCCGGCGTCCTTGGTCGCCTGGCGCTGCGAGTCATTGAAATAGGCAGGCACCGTGATGACTGCCTTCTCGACCTTGTAGCCGAGGTAGTCTTCCGCGGTCTGCTTCATCTTCTGAAGGATCATCGCGGAGATTTCGGGCGGAGAATAGCGCTTGCCCTGCACCTCCACCATCGCGACATCGTTGGGGCCGGCGACGACCTTGTACGGAACGCGCTTAATCTCTTCGGTGACTTCCGACATCTTGCGGCCCATGAAGCGCTTGATCGAGAAGACCGTATTCTGGGGATTGGTTACGGCCTGTCTCTTCGCGATCTGACCAACGAGCCGCTCGCCGTCCTTCGTGAAGCCGACGACCGAGGGCGTGGTCCGTCCACCTTCCGCGTTGGGGATGACGACGGGGTCTCCGCCTTCCATCACCGCAACAACCGAGTTGGTGGTACCGAGGTCGATGCCAATTACTTTATCTGCCATCTCTGTTTCTCCTGGCGTTCAGCCGATGCGGCTCCTGCCGTTTTTGGACGTCTTGTAGATGGCGCGTATTCCGCGCCACACCCGTCAGAGGCAAGCGAAGGGCCGTATTTTTCTGCCATAACGGCGGGGTTTCGGGGCGCGTGGGCGGCTCAGTCGTGCCAACTTGCTCGGTCGGACTGAAGTTGCCATCTTGGCGCCTCCCGTTTCAATTCGCTTTCGAAGGAGCCATCGATGGGTCGCCCCGTCTCGATCTGGTCAATTGCCCTTGTCATCCTATCGATCAGCGTGACTGACCCGGCCGCGGCTCAGAAAGCTGGAGCTCCGAGGCAGATCGATGTGATTGCAGCCGATTTTACCTTTCTGCCATTGCCGGCGCGGATCCAGGCCGGACCAAGCGTCTTCACTTTTGCCAATCAGGGCACAGTTCAGCACGAGCTCAGTCTTGCTCGCCTCAAGCCGGGCGTGACCATGGAGGATTTTGTCAAGGCGCGAGAGGACCAGCCTCGCCGCAGGGAGCTGATCGACCGGTCGGTCGGAATTCTGATTGCCGGCCCGGGCAACAGCCCCGATGGACGGATACTGGTCAACTTGATGAAGGGGGCAACCTACGTGGTCTTCTGCAACCTCAGAGACAAGCCGGACGCGCCAGGGCACCTCATGTTCGGCATGTACACGAGTTTCACGCCAAAGTAGCTGGGGACGCTGCGGCGAAGAGCGCATCGGCGAGCTCGGGACTCCGCTAAATTTCGCGGTCGCTACCTCGACCTCCCATTCAAACGCGAACGTAAGTGATCCCGCTCAGCGACGAGCTTCCGACTATACGCACGCCGTGGATGACCTACGCCATCCTGGCCGCGATGTTCCTGACGTGGATTTTCGTCCAGGGGGCCGGTTTCGATCAGCAGGCCCTTGTGGCCAGCGTATGCAACCTGGGAATGGTTCCGGGAGAGATCACGCACATGGCGCCGCTCGGTGAGGCGGTGCCCCTCGGGCGCGGAATTGCGTGCGTCATCGACAACGACCCGATCAACATTTTCACGCCCCTCATCTCCATGTTTCTGCACGGAGGCTGGGGCCACATTCTCGGCAACGCGCTTTTCTTCTGGGTCTTCGGTAACAACATCGAAGACAGTCTGGGTCACTTTCGCTTCCTGGTCTTCTACCTCGTGTGCGGCCTGGCGGCAGCGGCGGCGCATATCCTTGCCCAGCCGGCGTCCCCGCTTCCTACCGTCGGTGCGTCAGGAGCCATCTCAGGAATTCTCGGCGCTTATCTCGTGCTCTATCCGAGAGTCCGCGTCAGGATGCTCTTCTTCTTCATCATCTTCTTCAAGGTGATTCCGATTCCCGCCTGGATGGTTCTGATCTGGTGGTTCTTCTGGCAGCTCGTCGCAGCGTTGCCGGAGCTGACGAATGGCGCCGATCTGTCCGGTGGCGTAGCAGTCTGGGCACACGTCGGTGGATTTCTGACGGGAGTTCTGCTCGTAAAGCTCTTCGAGAACCGAAGGTTGGTGATTCGGCGCACAGCACCGCGCGTCCCGGGCTGATTGGTAGCTCGATAGTCGGGTCTGGGATAGATTCCCCGCCGAGACGGGTTTGAAGGAGCGTCTCGCGTGTTCTGGACTTTCATGGAGACGGTGCTTTGCGGATTCTTCCCCGGGACGAAAAGTTCTACGACATGTTCACCGAGCTGGCGAAAAGGCTGACCGCCTCGGCGACCATTCTTCAGGAGATGTTCCAGGATCCGACCAATCTTGACGCCAAAGTCACGGCGATCAAAGGACTGGAACACGAAGCCGACAATCTGACCCACGACATCATCGATCGTATCGATCGAACCTTCGTCACTCCTTTCGACCGCGAGGACATCCACGCGCTCGCATCAGAGCTGGATGACGTGATCGATCTGATCGATGGTACAGCACGCCGGGCGCAGATTTTCCGGGTATCGCGTGCCCGGCCCGCGGCGGTCGTTCTGGCGGAGGTGCTGGCGCGTGCCAGCTGCGCGGTGGAGGAAGGGGTTCGCGATATGAAGAACGCGAAGCAGGTCTTCGCCATCAGCGAAAAGCTCAAGGTACTCGAGGAGGAGGGGGACGCCGTCTATCACGAAGCGATGGGGAAGCTCTTCGCCGAAGGGGGCGACGCGCTGGAGGTCATCAAGTGGAAGGACCTCTACGACAAGCTCGAAGACGCGCTCGATCAGTGTGAGGATGTTGGCAACGTGCTGCAAAGCATCGCGCTGAAGAACGCGTAGTGCTCTACTACGTTGCCGCGATCGTTCTGATCGCGTTTGTATTCGACTTCATAAACGGCTTCCACGACTCGGCAAACTCGATCGCGACGATTGTGGGAACGCGGGTCTTGAGCCCGATCGCAGCCGTGGTGTGGGCCGCGTTTTTCAATTTCACGGCTGCGTTCACCGCCGGCGAGCTCGTGGCCAAGGCGATCCAGACGGGGATCATCCGCACGGAAATCGTCACGCCGAACGTGATTCTCGCCGGGCTGCTCGGCGCCATCGCGTGGAATCTCATCACCTGGTTTTATGGAATCCCGTCGAGCTCTTCGCATGCGCTCATCGGCGGTTACGCCGGCGCGGGTGTGGCGAAAGCGGGATGGAGCGCCATCACCTGGGGCACCAAATGGGTCCAGACCCTGTCGTTCATCGTCATCTCGCCGCTCGTCGGAGGGTTGGCCGGCTTTATACTGATGGTCGCGGTGTACTGGACCTTCCAGAAAATGGCGCCCGCTCGGGTTGATCGGTTCTTCCGCAGCGCGCAGCTCGCCAGCTCCGCTTTACTATCGCACGCGCACGGCGCGAACGACGCTCAGAAGACGATGGGAATCATCGTCGGTCTGCTCGTGTCGGTGAAGCCGTTGACGGCCGCCGAGACGGGAATCTTTCACCATCTCTACGTGACGGGCGAGGGGATTCCGCTCTGGGTAAAGATGGGAGCGTACACCGCGATATCGCTCGGCACGTTGTTCGGCGGGTGGAGAATCGTGCATACGATGGGCTCGCGGATCACGCGGCTGCGGCCCGTTAGCGGATTCGCGGCGGAGACCGGAGGCGCGCTCGCAATCAGCATCGCGACGCACTATGGAATTCCGGTGAGCACTACGCACACGATCGCCGGGTCGATCATGGGCGCTGGCGCGACCTACAGGTTCTCCGCAGTGCGGTGGGGCATTGCTCGACGAATCGTCTGGGCGTGGGTCATTACGATCCCCGCGTCAGGCGCGGTCGCCGCGCTCAGCTACTGGGTGATGTCAGCAGGCGGCCTTCGTTGACGTCATCTTCCTCGTGGTGGTGCTTGATCTGCTTTCCCTCGGCGAGGTAAACAGCATCTTCGCCGATGTTCGTCGCCAGGTCGGCGATTCGCTCCAGATTCCGGCCTACCAGTAAGAGCTCCAGCGACGGCGTGATGGTCTTTGGGTCGGCCATCATGTGAGTGAGCAGCACGCGAAAAACGGAATCGTGCAGCGAGTCGACTACGTCGTCGTCCTTGCATACCTGGCGGCCCAGCGCTCCGTCGGCCCGAATGAAAGCGTCGAGCGATTCGCCCAGCATCTTGCGCGCTCTCCGGGCCATGACCTCGATCTCGGGAATGCGAATGCTGACCTTGGGCTTGTCGGCGAGGCGCAGCGCCGATTCCGCGATATTGACCGCGTGATCCCCGACTCGCTCGAGGTCGTTCGACACCTTGATCGCGCCGATGATGAATCGGAGGTCGCGTGCCATCGGCTGCTGCAAAGCGAGAAGCTCGACCGCCGCCTGCTCCACCTCGATCTCGAGGCGGTTAAGCTCCGGATCGCCGTCGATCACGAGCGTTGCCTTCTCGCGATCGCGGTTCATCAGCGCCTCGACGGCGATGTCGGTGCGCTCTTCGGCCTTCGACGACATGCTGAGCAGCGTCTCCTTGAGGGAAGAAAGCTGATCGTGAAAGTGCCTGAATCCTGCGGCGTTCGAGTCCGCTGTCATCCAAATCTCCCAGTGATATATGCTTCGGTGCGTTCCTCTCGCGGGCTCGTGAACATCTGCTCGGTCGGTCCGAACTCGACGAGCTCGCCGGTAAAAAAGAACGCGGTGTATTCTGACGCCCTTGCCGCCTGCTGCAGATTGTGCGTCACGATGATGATCGTCAACTCCCGTTTCAGCTCGTAGACTAGCTCCTCGATTCGCTGAGTGGAGCTTGGATCGAGGGCGCTCGCCGGTTCATCGAGGAGGAGCACTTCGGGCTGGTTGGCCAGCGCGCGCGCAATGCACACCCGCTGCTGCTGTCCGCCGGAGAGTCCGAGGGCCGACGTGCGGAGCCTGTCCTTGACTTCGTCCCATATCGAGGCGCGTCTGAGCGAACGCTCCACGATCTCGTCCAGCGATCCTCTGTCCGCGATGCCGTTGATGCGCGGACCGTAGGCGACGTTCTCGTAGATGGACTTCGGGAATGGGTTCCAGCGCTGGAACACCATACCAACTCGCTGTCTCAGAGCGACGATGTCCAATGACGGGTCGTAGACGCTGTTTCCGTCGAGGCAGAGATCGCCTTCGTGGCGTATGCCGGGAATGAGATCGTTGAGCCTGTTGATCGATCTCAGGAATGTCGATTTGCCGCAGCCCGACGGTCCGATGAGCGCGGTCACGGATCGCGGGCGCACCGCAATCGAGATGTTTCTGAGCGCCTGCTTCTTCCCATACCAGAACGAAAAGTCGCGGGCCTCGATGGTGCCAACGGCATCGGCGGCGGCGGTCGGAGCCGAAACTTGAGCGACCGCGGTCATCCGAACCGTCCAGTGATGTAGGACTCCGTCCGCGGGTCGCGGGGCGCCGTGAACAGCTGCCGAGTGGAAGCAAACTCGATCAGCTCGCCCATGAGGAGAAAGGCGGTGCCGTCTGAAACGCGGGCGGCCTGCTGCATGTTGTGGGTGACGATCACGACGGTGACGCTCTTTCGCAGCTCGTACACGAGCTCCTCGACCTTTTGAGTGCTGAGCGGGTCTAGCGACGCGGTGGGCTCGTCGAGCAGGATCACTCGCGGCCTCGTAGCAAGCGCGCGTGCAATACAAAGCCGCTGCTGCTGTCCGCCCGAGAGCGCCATCGCGCTCTCATTGAGCTGGTCCTTGACCTCGGCCCAAAGTCCCGCGCGCTGAAGCGCTTCTTCGACGATCTCGCTGGTCGCGCCACGTGCCGCATGGCTCTTCGCATCGACACGCAGGCCCGCCGCGACGTTTGCGCGGATGGACATCGTGGGGAAGGGAGTCGGCCGCTGGAATACCATCCCAACGTGGCGACGCACTGCAATCGGGCTGGTGTCATCTCCGTAGATCGAGCTGCCGAGGATCTCCACCGAGCCTTCGACGCGCGTGCGCGGAACGGTCTCGTGCATCCTGTTGAAGCAGCGGAGCAGCGTCGATTTGCCGCAGCCCGAAGGACCGATGATCGCGGTCACGGCGTTCTGAGGAATCGAGATGGATACATCCTTGACGGCGGCGTTGTCGCCGAAGAACGCCGAGAGGTGACTCGCGACGATGCACGGCCTGGTGGCCTCCGGCGCAGCGATCGCCTCTGATGCGCGCAGCTGCACCACAGGCGTCACAGGCCGCGGGGGTTTCTCGCGAAACACTTCAGTCGACTGGAGCACCGAACCGGGACCTCGTTGCGAAGCGAGCCGCAAGGCTGATGATAAGAACGATCGTGATCAACACAAGCGCGCCGGCCCACGCCTGCCGGTGCCATTCGTCGTATGCGTTGATCGCGTAGGTAAAGATCTGGAGCGGGAGCGCCGCGATCGGCTCACGCACAGATGTCGACCAGAACTGGTTGCCAAACGCCGTGAAGAGAAGTGGCGCCGTCTCACCGGCAATTCTTGCCACCGCGACCAGCGCACCCGTAACGATACCGGCAAGCGCGGTACGGAGAACGACAGATATCGACGTTCGCCACCTTGGATACCCCAGCGCCAGCGCGGCTTCGCGAAGAGATGTCGGAACGACGAGGAGCATCTCTTCGGTGGTGCGGGTGACGAGGGGGATCATCATCGAGCCCAGCGCCACTCCGCCCGCCAGCGCCGAGAAGTGGCCGATGGGCCTCACGAGAAACTCCCAGGCGGCAATCCCGATGACGATCGACGGAAGCCCGTTCAACACATCGGAGAGAAAACGCACGGTGAATGCAAGCGGCGTACTCTTTTTTTCCGCGAGGTAGAGTCCGGCGCCGATTCCAATTGGGAGCCCGATGACGCTG
>DASWGL010000535.1:0-6959 GCA_036393735.1 Gemmatimonadaceae bacterium
GCGCGCACGATGAATCCCGAGCCTAGTCCGGCCGCGGCGCGCTGTCCGGAACGTCCGCCGAAAAACTGCTCGAACACATCGGCGGGAACCCGCTCGACGAGTTCGGTTTGCACGGTGACGACCGAAGGCGCTACCCGCGCCACGGCTTCCGTGATCGCCGTACGCCGCGATGCAGTCACCGCGGTCGTGGTTGTCTCGAGCCGTGATGACTGCGCTGAAGACGGCGTGCTTGATGCTCCCTGACACGCAGCGAGCGCAATTGCGCTCAATGGGCGGACTAAACGAATACTCATGTAGGCGTGCGCGACTTGGGTCGCCTGGCAAGCTCACTGAGGAATTTGTCGATGCCCCGGTCGCTGAGCGGATGGACCACGAGATTTCGCAGCGCTTCTGGAGTGAGACAAATGATGTCTGCACCCGCGAGCGCGCATTCCGTGAACTGTACCGCCGACCGGGGCGATGCGGCCATGACGTCGCATTCTTCTTCACTGGACTCGAGGGCGTTCTTGATCTCGGCGACAGTTCGAGTGCCGGGCTGGCCGTAGGTCTCCAGCTCGTCCAGTGTAATACGTACCGCTGCGGCTCCCGCCTTGGCGGCGATGATTGCTTGCGCGGCGCTGAACACGAAAGTCGCGCAAACCATTACTCCTTCTGCTGTAAGACGCGTCATCGGAACGAGGGAGTCCTCGACGAGCGGAATCTGCACCACGACGTGATCGGAGACTTTCGCGAGCTCGCGGGCCTCGGTGTAGATATCACCTGAAGTCACTGCACCGACCGGAACACAAATCGGAAAGGCAAACTCACGCGATATCTCCTCGAGGCGCTCCCTCGTGTTGGAGTCGACCGCATTGGCACCGAAGGCGGCGTGTGAGAACGCGACACCGTCCGCGAGCCCCGCCGCTGCTGCGTTCCTGATCTCGTCGAGGCTTACGCTCTCGAGGTAGATGTTCATTCGGGTCCCAGGTAAAGGTCGTTCGGGTAATCCACACGCTCGAGGAAGAGAGCGTGCGGCGGGGCAGGCTGAGAGACCTGGCTGTTATCGCCCTGAGCGAGCAGCTCCTTGATCACCGCCACGTCGCGGCGACCATCGCCGATGTCGAGCATTGTGCCGACGAGGAAGCGCACCATATGGTGGAGAAAGCGATCGGCTTGAATGTCGAACGCCAATCCACCATCGCGCTCTCGCCACTCAGCGCGCGAAACGGTACACACGTGATCGTCCTTCTCCGGCGCCGTACCTTTGACAGCGAAAGCGCGAAAGCAATGCGTGCCCTCGATGAGGCGCGCCGCCTGCGCGAGCCGATCGAACCCGAGTGGTTTTCTCCAGACCAGCTCACGAGTGCGCCGAAACGGGGAGGATGCGAGATCGTCAGTGCCTATGTAGTAGCTGTAGCTGCGGGAGACTGCGCTGTAGCGCGGGTGAAACTCATCACGCATTTCGAAGGCTGCCGCAATCCATACATCGTCCGGAAGAATGGCGTTCATCGATCGTCGGAGAGCGAGCGCGCTCCACTTGTCAGGCACGCGCAATCCTGCGGCCTGCCCGCGCGCGTGTACTCCCGCATCTGTCCGCCCGGCGCCCACGACCGCGATGGGCGTTCCGCACAGCCGGGACACCGCCGCCTCGAGAACACCCTGAACCGTCCGCTCACCAGGCTGCCGCTGCCAGCCGGAAAAGTCCGCGCCATCGTAGTGCAACACGAGTTGCACGGAACGCGACAGCATCGCGTGAAATTAGCCCCTGGAGACCCACTGTCAAGGAACGTAACCCCTTGAAGATGATTGACTTTCGCCTGTTGGCTCGTCAATGTGGAACGGGCTCCCGGACGTCCGTGCCCAACTCCTGATTTCGCAAGATGGCACCTCGAACCCTCGCCGCTCTATCAACCGTACTCTCTTCCGTCGGAAACACGGCGGAGGCGCTGAACGCGCTCGCTCAGGACATCGCTGAGCACGATCGCAACGGGCACGTCGTGCTTTTCATCTACGACGCCAAGCGCGAGCTGCTGTCGGAGCGGCTAATACCGGCACATGAAGGCCTCAGAACGGCGCAGATTGAGATCGCGCTGGACCATCTTCCTACCGCCGTTCGGCGCGTTCTCCTCGCGGGACGCCAATTTGCCGATCTTGCCAGCGAGTCGGGCGACTACCAGAAGCTGCTCGGCGTCGGAGCAAATCCAGAGGCGGGCGTTCTGCTGTTGCGGGGACTGCTCGTTGATGGAGAGCTCTCCGGGGTGCTCGCACTCTCGGAGCCCAAGACGCGCTTCGGTCACAGGCTGTCGGAAAAAGTTGTCCCGGCGGTGGACCTGTTCGGTCTGGCATTCGCGCGGCTGGCGGAACGCCGTGCGCGCGAGGAAGCCGTTCGTGCGCTGGAAAACCTGACTCGCTCACTGAACGACGAGCATGCACGGGCGGTAACGGAGCTCCAGCACAAGCTCTCCGAGGCTCAGGCGGCGCTGAATGGAAAGGGAGGCGGTGACACCATTCGCGTCACCCAACTCAAGCGCGCGATCGAGGTGGCAGCGCTAGAAGCGAGAGCAACGGCGCAGAGATTGTCAGCGGTCGAGGAACAGGTGCGCGTTGCCGTGACAAAGCTCGAGAAGGCCCACGTGCAGCTGCACGCGCAAGGCGAAGCGCTCCAAACCCAGAGCAACATCATCTACCGTGTCGAGCAGGCGCTCCGCGAGGCGATGTCTGCTCAGGACTCGCGCAAGGTGATCGAGGAAGTGCTCCAGATCGTCGCGTCGAGAGAACAAGCGTCGTCCCTGTAAGTCCCGGACAATGAGCGCCCCGCCACCGAACGCGCTCCAGCGCGCGATTCAGAAGCTCGCTTTCCACGAGGCTCTTACCGCCGACGAGGCCGAGGCGGCATTCAACATCGTCATGCAGGGCCAGGCCACGGCGGTGCAGGTTGCTGCCCTCCTGTCGGCGCTTCGAGCCACGGGAGAGAGTCCAGAGGTCGTGGCGGGAGTGGTGAGAGCGCTGAGATCGGCCATGGTCTCTCTCGCCGTCGACGATCCCGATGCCCTCGTCGACACCTGTGGAACGGGGGGAGGCGCCGTCCCGACCTTCAACATTTCGACAGCCGCTGCGATCGTCGCGGCCGGCGCAGGGGTTCGCATCGCGAAGCACGGAAATCGATCCTTCACATCGCGCAGCGGGAGCGCCGACGTTCTCGAGGCTCTCGGGGTTCCGATCGAAGTTCCGGTGGCAGTGATGGAAGCTGCTTTGAGAGACGTGGGCCTCGTTTTCATGTTCGCACCCCTGATGCACCCGGCGATGCGCCACGTGGGACCGGTCAGGCGTGAGCTCGCAATTCCTACGGTGATGAACATCGTCGGTCCGCTGGCGAACCCGGCGCGGGCCGGACGGCAGGTCGTCGGCGTTGCGGATCTGGAGAGGGTGCCTGTTCTGGCGCATGCGTTATCGGCGCTCGGGACCATCCACGCGCTGGTCGTGCACGGCGAGCCAGGTCTCGATGAGGTCTCACCCCTCGGACCGACTCACGTCATCGAAGTCAGGAACGGCTCAACGAGTCGCTGGACGATTCATCCCGATGAGCATGGGTTCCGGAAGATCGACCGAGAAGATCTAGCTGGGAGCGAGCCGAGCGAGAATGCGCGGATTATCGAGAAGATCCTGGACGGCGGGGGACCGAAGGGCGCACGCGCCGCAATCGTGCTCAACGCGGCGGCGGCGATTTACGTTAGCGGCCGGGTCGAGTCGTACGGAGAAGGAGTGACAGCGGCGGCCACGGCGATCGATTCGGGGAAGGCCAAATCAGTTCTGGAACGCTTGAGACGAGCCTACACAAAACACATCAAGCCAGCGACTTAGTCTTCTTACCTCTAGAATCTTCTCAAGACGCCGACGACGATCCCCTGGATCGAAATGTCGTTCTCGTGAACGTAGATCGGGTTCATCGTTTCGTTGGCTGGCTGCAGCCGGATTCTCCCATCACGCTCGCGGTAGAATTTCTTGACCGTGGCGGATGTGCCATCGATGAGGGCGATCACCATCTCTCCGTTGTCCGCAGTGTGCTTCTCGTTGACGATGACAAAATCCCCATCGCGGATCTGTTCGTCGATCATCGAGTTTCCCCGAACCCGGAGGACATAGTGGTTTCCGCTCCGACGAACGAGGTCCTCCGGAACGCCAATTGTCTCGGGCATCTGGATTGCTTCGATGGGCATACCTGCAGCGACCGTTCCGAGGAGCTGCAGGGAAGCCGCACGAGGAAAGACCTCTGATGGTACAAGCTCGATTCCGCGGCTCTCGTTGTAAGCGCGTTTGATGTAGCCCTTACGCTCGAGATTCGTGAGATGTTCGTGCACCGTCGCGAGGGAGTTATAGTTAAACTGCGTCGCGATCTCCTCGAAGCTTGGCGCGTAACCGCGCTCTTCCGAGTAGGTGGCGAGGTAGGTCAGAATCTCCCGCTGGCGTTTTGTGAGCGACATATCCCTTTTCCGCGGCTGGTTTGAGAATGGACCGGTCCGTCGATCCTACCGAACATTTGCCGAATTCCTACGTTAGCCGAAGATCGACCGAAGCGCAAGCATTTTCTGCCTGGACACGGCCGACCGGCACTCTCGGTGAGTTGACGGACGAGGCGCACGCGCGGGCCGCAACTTTGGCCCCACGCGCTGCTGAGCTCGAGCGCATGGCGCGAAAGGCTGGGTCGGTCCCGTCATTCCGTGGGGCGCTCAAAGCTCAGCAAGTCGGCGTGATTGCCGAGGTTAAGCGGGCGTCCCCATCCAAGGGAGATATCAATCCCGGGCTCGATCTCGCTTCACGGGTCAAGGCTTATGAAGCAGGCGGCGCGGCGGCGATATCGGTCCTCACTGAGCCCGCAAGATTCGCCGGTTCGAACGAGGATCTCATCCTCGCGCGAAAGTCGGTCTCTCTTCCTCTGCTCAAGAAGGATTTTCATGTCGGCGTGTCCCAACTTTTCGAGGCTAGGGGACTTGGCGCCTCGGCCGCGCTCGTGATCGTGCGCGCTATCGCGCCCGCGCGTCTCCACGATCTAATGAGCGCCGGGGCCGATATTGGCCTCGAGATTCTGGTCGAGGTGCGCGACGAAAGAGAGCTCGACCTCGCGCTCTCGTTGAAGGCCAACCTGATTGGAGTCAACAACAGAAACCTGGAAACCCTCGAGATCGATGCCGGGACGTCGCTCCGGATTCTCCCGCTCATTCCGCGCGGGGTCGTCGCGGTCGCCGAAAGTGGCGTGAAAACAGCCGCGGATGTGAAACGCATCGCTGCGGCGGGCGCCGATGCGGTTCTGGTCGGCTCGGAGCTATCGGGCTCGACCGATCCCGAGTCAGCGGTGCGTTTTCTCACCGGAATTGCGCGGACCGGCGGTGCTCGCAAAGGTTAAGTTCTGCGGCATGACGCGCCCCGAAGACGCCGCGCTCGCCGCTGAAATAGGCGCGAGTTACATAGGAGTCGTCTTCGCGGATGGTCCCCGTCGCGTCTCGCCGACCCAGGGGCGCAAAATCCTCGATGCGGCGGGCGACGGAGTCAAGCGTGTCGGCGTATTCGGCATCAATCAGCCCGAAGAGATTCATCGCAGCTCCGAGGAAGCGGGTCTGGACATCGTGCAGCTCCACGCTGATCCGACAATCGAAGACGTGAAATCAATCAGGGAGAAATTTCGGGGAGAGGTCTGGGCCGCGATTAGAATCGCCGGAACGCACATTCCCGCGTACGCCGAGCTGCTGTTCGAAAAGGCGGACGCGATCGTTCTCGATGCGCGGGGCGGAACGCGTCTTGGTGGCACCGGACAAGCTCTCCCGTGGAACGATCTGGCGGTGGATCTCGCACGCGACAGGGGAAGCTGCGCGGTGGTACTCGCCGGAGGACTGAGTCCGTACAACGTTGTCAGCGCGATCAAGACGCTCGCTCCTGATATCGTCGACGTTTCGTCGGGTATAGAAAGCGCGCCTGGCATCAAGGATCCCTGGCTGATGCGGAGTTTCTACGCGGCCGCCACCGGCCTCCACCACCGCTAACGTGGCGACGGAAACCGTTCATCGGTTCGGCGCGTTCGGCGGCAGGTATGTTCCCGAGACGCTGATTCCCGCCCTCGACGAATTGGAGGTCGCATTCGACCAGGCGATCCGAGATCCGGAGTTTCAGCGGGAGCTGGACCGCCTTCTCAAGGAATACGTCGGACGTCCATCGCCGCTCAGCACGGCCCCGAGACTATCCGAAGCCGTCGGATGCGACGTGTATCTCAAGCGCGAAGATCTGAATCACACCGGCGCGCACAAGATCAACAGCGCTCTCGCGCAGGCGCTGCTTGCGCGGCGGATGGGAAAGCGGCGCATCATCGCGGAGACGGGCGCGGGCCAGCACGGAGTAGCGACGGCAACGGTGTGCGCGCGCTTCGGCCTGGATTGCACCGTCTACATGGGCGAAGAGGACATGCGGCGGCAGCAACTCAACGTCTATCGCATGCGCCTCATGGGAGCGAAAGTCGTCCCGGTTCTTTCCGGGACGCGCACGCTCAAGGACGCGACGAGCGAAGCGATTCGCGACTGGGTCACAAACGTCAACGACAGCTATTACATCATTGGCTCAGTCGTTGGTCCGGCACCGTACCCTCGAATGGTTCGTGATTTCCAATCGGTTATCGGGCGCGAGGCAAAGGCGCAGATGCTCGAGACCGCGGGCCGCCCACCTTCCAGCGTAGTAGCCTGCGTCGGGGGCGGATCAAACGCGATGGGAATCTTCCACGCCTTCGTGCCAGACCCGGCGGTGGAGTTGATAGGAGTCGAAGCCGCGGGAAGGGGGCTCGACTCCGGGGAGCATTCCGCCTCACTCCAGCGGGGGGTTCCAGGCGTCCTCCACGGCGCCCTGAGCTATCTGCTCCAGGATGACAATGGCCAGGTCCATCCGGCGCACTCGATCTCGGCGGGGCTCGATTACCCGGGGGTAGGGCCTGAGCACTCCTA
>DASWGL010000536.1:0-6898 GCA_036393735.1 Gemmatimonadaceae bacterium
GAACCCGGCTGCCCGTTGATCTCGGCCGTGCCCTCGATATGGCGGGTCGTTGTATTGACCACCTTGTAGTCCGCGACGCCGGTACCCTTAACCTTATGACCGTCTGACCCGTGATCGATGTAGCTGAGATGTCCCCAGAACGCACCGTCCTTCACGCCGCCAGCCACGGCGAAGTTTGCCCTCGCGCCCGATGGCGTCACAATCCATCCACCGCCCGTTACGAACTCCTGACAGGTCGGGGGAGGCGGAGGCGGAACAGTCGGACAGCCGATATCGGCATGAGCTGAGGAGACCACGATATCTGCGATTCCGTCCACTTTGATGTGGAGCGCGTTCACAGTAACGTCACCGGGCGCGGTGTTCTGCTCGTTGATGATCACGCGGCCGTTCGGCAGCATGATCGTCTGGTTGGGCGCACCGCTCACGACGATTGTCTGGCCGTTTATCCCGAGCCGCGCGATGTCCGAGCTGCCGCTGGCAGAGGCAGTACCATCGGTACACTTCGCCTCGGCCCGTGACATGAGGAAGCCAGCCGACACGTTGTTCCCGCCTGCGCTTACTGCAAGTTCAGCCACCGACGCCTCGGAGCTACTCCGACTCCCCTGGCCGAACGTGGCGGCATGGAGCACCTCGGCGGTAAGGAGTCCGGGGGCGTTCGCTTCGAGGAGTGTTTGCTTGTCGGCACCTCCGGATGAGGGTAGCGGTCCGGCTTCGACCAGCGTGATCGGAGCGATCGGAGCCCCGCCAAGAACTGTTGCCTGCACGACCGTCGCGCGGCCGCCGTAGTTGGTAGACTGTGATGAAGACGCAGTGAAGCTGGGTGATCTGGGTGCCGCCGGATTCTGGACGTCGGAACACGCGGAGAAGAGCAGCGCACCGACAACCGTTCCGACCAGCGGAAAGCGAGAGGCTTTCATGAGATTCCTCCATAGACTCTCTGCTGGTAAGATCTCGACCCGCGGGCTCGCGCGGCATTGGTGAGAGTCTGACGCAGTCGGTGGGATTATTGATCGCCCGTCATCCCTATCTGACACGGGACCGCGGCGAAACAGGCTGACGGAGCGCTACCTGACCATGTGGTTCTCTATCCCGTAGCGCATGATCTCCGCGTTGCTTTTGAGGTGAAGCTTTTGCAGGATCCGGTTGCGGTAGGTGCCGACCGTTTTCGGACTCAGGCCTAGCTCCGTGGCGATCTCCTTGAACGGTCTCCCCGTGCAGAACATGCAGAGGACCTGGTACTCGCGGTCGGACAGCCCTTCGTGCGCGGGAGCTTTTTTGCTCACTTCCAGGTCGAACACCAGCTTCTGTGCGAGCCCGGGGCTGAGATACCGTCTGCCCCCTGCCACTCTTCGAATTGCTTCGACCAGCTGGCGCGGTAAGTGGTCTTTGGTTAGGTAGCCGGCGGCGCCGGCCCGCAACACCCGGATAGCATACTCCTCCTCGTCGCGCACGCCGAGCACCAGGACGGTCGGCTTTGCGCCTCGTCGGCTGTGCTGACGAATCAGGTCGAGAATCTTGGGAGGCGGCAGGGAGACGTCGCCGAGCAGCAGCACGTCGGCCTCGGTAATCCATGCTGCATCGAGAACGCCGCCGCGCTCGGCGGCTGGTTCAACGAGCCTCATGTCACGGCATTCCGAAACCACGTGCTTCACCCCTTCGCGGAACACGGGGCGATCGTCGGCGATAAGTAGTCGGATCAATTGATGGCTGGCGCAGGTGCGCCAGTTTCGTGCCAAGCAGAGAGGACCGCGGGTGCGCCGATAAGCGCACCCATTCGCGCGCGCGGCAACATAAAACCTCCTTCGGAGGTCGGCGGCCCGACCGGCATGATCGGCGCGTATCGATGCGCTCCGATGGTAGCCTCGTGGCTTTGCGTCGCCGGCTTTCGCCGGGTTTGCCTTTGTCGCACACCTCAAAGAGGTCGCGATCCTGCCGTGCTACTTCTTCAGACCGCTCACCATTGTAGTGAGCGATCGGTCCCTACTCATGGGCGACGATTACTCAAATGAACTGTCACCGCCTGTGCAGTTGATCCCCTGTGGCGCGAACCGGGACTTTAATTTCGATCGCGTCTCACTGGCACGCTTTTCGGCTCACCCGTCACGAGCTTTATCCACTCCAAGCTAGGGCTTCCCTCCTTGCCGTGTAACGAGCGAAAGGCGGACACTACCGACTATGGGCTTGAGCGCTTTCCACACGTTGTCCGCGATGATCCGCTCTCCACTGACGTTTGGATGAACGCCGTCGGGCTGGTTGAGCCGGGGAATCCCCGCCACCCCGCCGAGCAGAAACGGGAGCAGGGTGACGTTCTCCTTCCTTGCCACTTCGGGATAGATCGCGCGAAAGCTGCGCGTGTAGGAAACCCCATAGTTGGGCGGCGCCTCCATCTGGATGAGCGCGATCTTCGCTCGGGGTTGCTTCGCCTTCACGGCGGCGATGAGGGTCTCGAGATTCGCACGCGCCTGCTCCGGCGAGAGACCGCGAAGTGCGTCATTCGCGCCGCCCTCGATCACCACCAGATCCACTGGCGTGCGCAGCACCCAGTCGATCCTTCGCACCGCGCCTGCCGTCGTCTCACCTGACAGACCGGCATTCACCACTTTGATCGGAACGCCCTCGGTCTCCGCTTTCTTCTCGATCAGCGACGGAAATGCCTGCTCCGGCTCCAGCCCGAGTCCGGCCGTCAGGCTCGTTCCGAAGAAAAGCACGACCGGAGTGCGTATTGATTTGGCGCCACTATCCATTGCGGGGGCCGATCCCGCTCCATTTGCGACACTCATGTTATTCTTCGTCTCTCTCGATTTCCTTGAACTGTCCATATTTCCGTCCGAGCCACACGCGACGATGCACGCGAGCGCGGCGACAAGAATCATCCGTCGTCTGTGACGCACCGGCCAAAACACAACCTCATTCATGCTGATTGCCCGTGAAGTAACCAAAGAATACATGAGCGGCGAGCAGAAGCTCGCCGTGCTGCGCGATGTGACGTTCACGATACCGCAGGGAGCCTTCGTCGCAATCGTCGGACCCTCGGGCAGCGGCAAGACGACCCTCCTTGGTCTTCTCGCCGGTCTTGATACACCGACGCGGGGTACCGTGCTCCTCGACGACTCCGACCTCGGAAAGCTATCCGAGAACGATCGCGCCAGACTTCGCGGGGAAAAAGTCGGTTTTGTATTCCAGAGTTTTCAACTGATCCCCACGCTTACCGCGCTCGAGAACGTACAGGTTCCCCTGGAGCTGCGTGGAACGCCGGGCGCGGTCGAACGCGCGACCGACCTGATCGACCGCGTCGGGCTATCGGGCAGAGGCCATCATTTTCCCACCCAGCTCTCCGGTGGAGAGCAGCAGCGCGTCGCGATCGCGCGCGCATTCGCCAACTCGCCCAAGATCCTCTTCGCCGACGAGCCGACCGGCAATCTCGACAACGCGACCGGACACCGGATTTTCGAGCTGCTCCAGTCGCTCAACAGCGACGGCGGGTCCACCATCGTACTCGTGACCCACGACTTCACGCTCGCGTCCCGCGCATCCCGCATCATCAGGCTGCTCGACGGAGCCGTTGTAGAAGACACCAGCGCGAAAGCCGCGACACCCGCGTGAACATCCGCCACAATCCGAATCGGACCACTGAGGTCTCCTCTTGACCGGCATGTCGCGAAGCATCTGGAGTCTCGCCTGGCGTGAGAGCCGCACGGCGCGACGGCGGCTCCTGCTGTACATGTCATCGATATCACTGGGCGTCGCCGCGCTCGTCGCCATCGACTCCTTTTCGGCGAACATCATCCAGTCGGTCAAGGATCAGTCGCGCGCGCTGATGGGTGGAGACATTTCGTTCAACTCGTCCAAGCCGATCCCTCCCGCGGTCGATTCCCTCTTCGACTCGCTCGCTCGCCAGGGACTTTCGTTTGCACGAGTGACGACGTTTCCATCGATGGCCGTTGTCCCCCGCACCAGCGGAACGCGGTTCGCGCAGGTGCGCGGCGTCACCGACAACTATCCGTTTTATGGGAACATTGTTACGGAGCCGGCTGGCCGCTGGCCCCTCCTTACTCAGGGCGCTAACGCGATCGTCGATCCGTCGTTGCTCACCTCCCTCAATGCCAGAGTCGGCGACACGCTGAGACTGGGATTCGGCACCTTTACCATCGTCGCAACGATCAAGGATGTCCCGGGGGCAGCCGGCATCGCCGAGATGCTCGGCCCGCGCATCTTTATTCCCGCCAAGTACGTGGCCGAAACGCAGCTGCTGGTCTTCGGGAGCACCGCGGATCGGATGGTCCTGGCGAAGCTCCCGCCCGGCGTCGATCCGGACAAGTTCGTCAAGCCGCTCAAGAAGCGCGTCGAGGACCAGCAGGTGCGCGTCCGCACGGTCACGCAGTCCGAGATGTCAACTCAGGACGCGATCGAAAATCTCTCGAACTTCATCGGCATCGTGGGGCTCGTTGCGCTGCTACTCGGGGGAATCGGAGTCGCGAGCGGAGTTCGCGCCTTCGTAGCGCGCAAGATCGACACGGTAGCCGTCCTTCGCTGTCTGGGGGCGTCGAGCGGCCAGGTCCTCGCGATCTACGTCGTTCAGGCGGCCGCGATGGGCCTGGCGGGAGCCGCTGCGGGTGCCGCACTGGGAGTGGCGGTTCAATTTGTCCTTCCACACGTGCTCACAGATTTCCTGCCGATCGATGTGCAGGTGTCGCTCGTGCCGTCGGCGGTTTTCACCGGACTCGCGGTGGGGGGATGGATTGCGCTCATCTTTGCGCTGCGCCCCTTGCTCGCTCTCCGCAATGTCTCGCCGCTTCAGACACTCCGCCGCGACACCGACGCCGACGTGCTGCGCATGCGGTGGACGGACGCGCCGAGGATCGTCGTGAATGCATCGCTGGTCTTGAGCGTGGTCGCAATCGCCCTCGCGCGAGCGCGAACGCCGAGGCAGGCAATCGCAATGAGTGCGGCGACCGGCATCGCGATCCTCGCGCTCGCCCTCAGCGCTGGTCTCCTGTCGTGGGCCGCGCGAAAGGGCCTGCGTACGCGTTGGCCTTATGTCATTCGACAAGGGGTCGCTAATCTTTATCGTCCCGGCAATCAGACTCGCGCCGTAACCCTCGCGCTCGGCTTCGGTGCATTCCTGGTGAGCACTCTCTATCTCGTGCAGAACAACATCCTCGGTCGATTCACAACGGCGGCGGCAGAGTCGCGCGGAAACGTTGTGTTCTTCGATGTGCAGCAGGATCAGGCTGCGGGACTCGATTCGATCGTCAGGGGTCGAGGCAACGATGTGGTCCAGCTGGCGCCTGTCGTCACCATGCGCATCGCCGCGATCAACGGAAAGCGAGTCACGGACATGAAGCCTGTCACACGCGGGCAGCCAGGCGGCCGCGCGTCCTGGGCGTTGAGACGTGAGTTCCGCTCGACTTACCGGGACAAGCCCGCGGCCAGCGAGACGATCGTTGCCGGCAAGTGGTTCAGCGACAGCGCAGTGAAAGTTGCGCGCGACACCGGAGAGATCTCGCTGGAGGAAGGAATTGCCAGTGAGCTCAACGTCAAGTTTGGCGACATCATCACCTGGGACGTGCAGGGTGTCGAGATCCCCACTCGCATTACCAGTCTCCGGAAAGTCGTGTGGACCCGCTTCGAACCCAACTTTTTCGTCGTGTTCGCGCCGCCCGTGCTGAAGGGAGCGCCGAACCAATACGTGTTGCTCGCGCAGGTAAAGGATCCCACAGCCGTCGCGCTCCTTCAGCGCGAGGTCGTGAACCGATTCCCGAACGTGTCGAGCATTGACCTCACGGCGATCAAGCGCACGGTTGATAAGATCGTCGGGAAAGTCTCGCTCGCGATTCGGTTCATGGCGCTCTTCAGCCTCGCCGTTGCAATCCCGGTTCTGTTCAGTGCGGTGTCGGCGACTCGACGTGAAAGAGTTCGCGAAGGCGTGCTACTCAAGACGCTCGGCGCCACGCGCGGGCAGATCGCCCGGATTCTTCTTGCGGAATACTCTCTCCTCGGCTTGATGGGCGGCCTCACGGGGATGTTGTTGTCGCTGGCGGGAGGCTGGGCAGTCGTGCGTTACATCTTCAACACGCCGTTCGCGCCGGCGATGGCTCCGGTTGCCGGAATCGCGGCGGCGATCGTTGGGCTGACGCTGCTGATCGGATTGCTCGCGGGGCGGGATGTCTTCAAGGAGACGCCCATCGCGGCGCTGCGGGACGCGTGAAGCCGTTATGGAGACGGAGGGAACTAACTGCAACTGCGAGAAGAGCTAGGTGGGAGGTCGGAGGTGCTGGGTATGAGGTTGGAGGTAGAAGCGCGATTAGTAGCGCTTTACCTCATACCTCGCACCGAGTACCTCGCACCTACAGCCTTACTCTTCTCGCCGTTGTCGTTTTCGCCCTAACGCGCCTAGAGCGTGTCCACAACTTCGTTATTGGACGCGAAGAACGTATATATGCTCGCCCACGAAGCTTGCGACGTTTCCGGAAGTGTCCAGAATCTTCACGTTCTTCGCGGTCGCGCCCGACGCCACGGTGAGCCGGAAGTAAGTTCCGGTACCCGAAAAGTTCTGCGATGAGATGTTGTCGCTGCCGCTGCCGATGGACTGAATCCGCAACGGATACGTCGCGACTGACTGACTCAGCACCGACTTCGCGACCGGCGGCATCACGCTGCGGAAGTTGTACGAGCGATACTGGTATTTGGCATCGAGTCCGGTGATTCCAAGGTGGTCGGCGTACATCGATACGAGCCACCCCTTCACTGCCGTATCGATGGGGACTTTGGTGGCGGCCGTGAAATTCTTGACTCCCGTATCCGGGCCCGCGACGAGCGCGCGCGTGAGGGCGCGTGGGAGTCCATTGGAGTAATTATCCGCCGCGTAGCGGACGATGGCCCACGCCGCTCCTCTCAC
>DASWGL010000537.1:0-2737 GCA_036393735.1 Gemmatimonadaceae bacterium
CGAGCTTCGAGACTTTCGTCGAGGCGCGTTACAACAGGGTTAGCACCAGCGGTACCGCGGCGACCTTCATTCCAATCACCGTCGGAATAATGTTCTAGGCAACGCAAGACGAAAAAGAATGGCCAGCCTCACGGCTGGCCATTTTTTTTTTCTAACTAGGGCTGAGGACTGCGAACTAACTGCCACTCCGAACTGCGGACTAATTGAGGACTGCGGACCTATTGCGAACTGCGGACAACAATCAGACCAATCTGGATTTGTCGTTAGTCCTCACTTCGTAGTAAGTCCTCGATCCGCAATTAGTCCGCAGTCCTCAATTAGTCAGCGATTCGCAATAGCAGTTGGTCCGAAATCCTCAGTAGTTGGTCCGAAATATTCAGCAGCTAGTCCTCAATTCGTAGCCTATTGTACCGCGTTGACCATGTCGAAGATCGGGAGGTACATCGCCACGACCATGCCACCGACGACGACGCCGAGGAACACGATCATGATCGGTTCCAGCAGCGACAGCAGGTTGCTCACTGCAGCATCGACTTCTTCGTCGTAGAAGTCAGCAATCTTCGATAACATTTCGTCCAGACCACCGGTCTGCTCACCGACCGCGATCATCGAGATGACCATGGGCGGGAAGACCTTGGACTTCTGGAGCGGCTGCGCGATCGTATCACCGCCGGCGATCGAGGAGCGGGATTGCATGATCGCATCCTGAATGACGCGGTTGCCGGCCGTCTTCGCCGTAATCTCGAGTCCTTCCAGAATGCTTACGCCCGAGCTGATAAGCGTGCCGAGCGTACGCGTGAAGCGCGACACGGCGGACTTGCGCAACACGTCTCCGAGAACCGGAAAGTGCAGCATTGCCCGGTCGACCACGAGCTTTCCGGGCTGCGTGGCGTAGTACTTATTGAATGAGTATCCGCCTACGATGACGATGGCGCCTATCACCCACCAGTAGGATCTGAGGAAGCCCGAGGCCCCGATCACGATTCGGGTCGGCAGCGGCAGCGCCTGGCCCGCCGACGCGAACATGCCGGCGAACACCGGGATGACGAAAATCAGGAGGACCACGACCGCGATGGCCGCGACGCTCATGATGACCGCCGGGTAAATCATCGCGCCCTTCACCTTTCTCACCAGTGCGTCGTTCTTTTCAAGGAACGTCGCGAGGCGGAGGAGAATCGTGTCGAGAATACCACCGGCTTCACCGGCGGCCACCATGTTGACGTAAAGGTTTGTGAACGCTCTCGGGTGCTTGGAGAGCGCGTCGGCAACCGTGTTACCGGACTCGACGTCGAACACCACTTTCCTGGTGACTTCCGCGAGCGCCTTGTTGTCCGTCTGCTCGGCGAGAATCGTGAGGGCCTGCACCAGCGGCAGACCAGAGTTGATCATCGTCGAGAACTGGCGGGTGAAGATGACGACGTCGCGCGTCTTGATCGACCCGCGGCCGATCTTCTTCGCGGCGTCCTGATCGATCTTGACGACGCTGAGCCGCTGCTTTCTGAGCTGCGAGATGACGTCGTCGCGCGAAGCCGCATCGATTGTAGCCGTGCGGAGATCGCCGTTGAACGCTCTCGCCGTGTAGGTAAACGTAGCCATATGCTAATCCTCTTTAACGTCTTGCCGGGGAGCCCGACGCGGGCCCACGTGTAGCCGCCGGCTTTCCGGCCGGCGGCTGGCCGGTTCTGCCTTCATCTGCCGGATCCAGCTGTCCAATCATGCGCTGGAACTCGACGGGGTCGCCGCTCACTCGCAGGCACTCGTCTGCCGTGACTTCGCGGTTCATGTACAGGGCGTACAACGCATCGTTGAGCGTCTGCATTCCCCACTTCTTACCAGCCTGCATCGACGAGTAGATCTGGTGAACCTTGTCGTCGCGAATGAGAGCGCGGATCGCCGGAGTGACGACCAGGATTTCCGCGGCCATTACGCGGCCCTTCCCTTGTGCTTTCGGCAACAGCGTCTGGGTGACGATTCCCTCGAGCACGAATGCGAGCTGAGCCCTTACCTGCGACTGCTGATGCGAAGGGAACACGTCGATGATGCGGTTGATCGCCTCGGCGGCCGAGTTCGTGTGCAGCGTCGCGAACGCGAGGTGACCCGTTTCGGCGATCGTCAGAGTCGCAGCGATCGTCTCCAAGTCGCGCATTTCGCCGACCAGAATGATGTCCGGATCTTCGCGGAGCGCGTACTTGAGCGCATTGGCGAACGACTTGGTGTCGCTGCCGATCTCGCGCTGGTTGATGATACAGCTCTGGTGCTTGTGGATGAACTCGATCGGGTCTTCGACGGTGATGATGTGTCCCTTACGCTCGCGATTGATCTTGTCGATCATGGCGGCGAGTGTCGTCGATTTACCTGAGCCCGTCGGGCCGGTCACGAGCACGAGTCCGCGCGGCTTTTCCGCCATCTTTGCGATCGAGCCTGGCAGGCCGAGCTGATCGAAGGTCTTGATCGCGAACGGGATTTGTCGCACGACCATCGACACGCAGCCGCGCTGCTTGAAGACGTTGCCACGGAAACGCGCGAGATTCTGGATTCCGAACGAGAAATCGAGCTCGTCCTCGAGCTCGAACCGCTTCTTCTGCTCTTCGGTCAGGACCGAGTAGGCCAGTTGCAGCGTGTCCTTCGGTGCCAGCGTGTGCTCAACAGACGAGTTTGTTATGTCGCCATCGACGCGAAGTTTTGGCCGCTCTCCCGCTACGATGTGCAGGTCGGACGCATTGCGAGAGACCATCTC
>DASWGL010000538.1:0-6102 GCA_036393735.1 Gemmatimonadaceae bacterium
GCGCTTTCGCGGCGGAGCTCAATCTCGCGCCAGTACAAATGCTGTTGCGATCCTTCGCGCCGGATAGCACCGGTGCAATCCATCTCGTCAGCATCAAGGGCGGTGCGATAGCCAGCTCCGACGGAGTGTCCGCGCGGATGATAAAAAATCCGATGCCCGCCTCGACGATGAAGAAGCTCCGCGAGCGCGCCCGCGCCCCGTTTGCATATACGAGCTTTGGCGGCCGCGATGTCATCGGCACTCTCGAGTACGTCCCGCAAGTGAGCTGGGCTGTGATCGCTGAGATCTCTGGCGAAGCGGCATTTGGCCAGGTGCGCCGGTTCCGCGATGTCGCGCTGCTGGTGATCGCGTTCCTGCTCGTCGTCGTGACTTATTCCGCGTACCGGCTCGGCCGCCTGATTGCCCGGCCTCTCGACCGGCTGACGAAAGCAGCCAGTGAAGTAGCGGCTGGAGATCTGGCAGTGGATCTCCCGGCGGCGCCGGGCGGCGGCGAGGTCGGCTACCTGACCGATGTGTTCAACCACATGGTCTATCGCCTCCGCGAAGGCCGACTCGAGCTCGATCGAATCAACGAGACGCTGCGAAAGAAGAACGAGGAGCTCGAGCTGCTCTCGACGACGGACAGCCTCACCGGCCTCTCGAATCACCGCTCTCTAATGAAGCGTCTCGATGACGAAGTCGCGCGGTTCAAGAAGGGTAAGCACTTCTTCTCGGTGCTGG
This sequence comes from Gemmatimonadaceae bacterium, assembly GCA_036393735.1. Lineage (GTDB taxonomy): Bacteria > Gemmatimonadota > Gemmatimonadetes > Gemmatimonadales > Gemmatimonadaceae > UBA4720. The sequence continues at coordinate 721 of DASWGL010000538.1, forward strand.
TGGGCGACGTCGATCACTTCAAGCAGTACAACGATGCGTTCGGGCATCCGGCCGGCGACGAAGTACTACAAATGATCGCGGAGATCATGCGCGATTCGACCCGCAAGGTCGATTGCTGCGCGCGTTACGGCGGTGAAGAATTCGTGATCGTGCTTCCAGACACTGCGATCGCCGATGCGCTGGACACGGCCGAGCATATCCGTGCACGCGTGGCGGCGAAGAAGTTCAACGGACGGAAGATGACGCTGAGCATCGGCGTCGCCAGCTTCCCCGAGGATGCGGATGATGCGGAGGCGATCATCGCCGTCGCTGACGAAGCGCTATATCAGGCGAAGAGAGAAGGGCGCGACCGTACGGTGCGCGCCCGCAGGCTCAAGAAAACAGGATAGCTGTTAGGGTCGCGCGACGAGCGTCTGGTGAATCCACCCGGTTCGTCCGCCGTCATCACTGATGCGAACCCATTCATCGGCGTAGGAATAGCCGATGATCGAGCTGCCAGGATCCGCCGTAAACGAGACGGCGAAGTTGGTGCCGGGACCTTCGCGAACGTTCCCGCGACTCGTCGTCTTCAGCTTGATGGGGACGGCGAACAGCGTTTCTCCCGGACGCGCGCCCTCTCTGTTTACGCCAAGGCGTCCCCGATATGACGAGGCTACGGTCTTGGCTTGATTCGCCAGATAGAGCGCGCCTCCATAGTTGGCCTTGTCGAATTCAGTGGCGCTTTGACGAACGAGCCGCGTGACCTGAGTGGCCTCGGGCGGATCTGCCGTGACGCCCGATTTCATCGTCTGAAGAGCGACTTCGGCCTCGGCCATAGCGGATGCGGCTTGGGCGCGGCTCGCCACCGACTGAAGCTTTGCCATCGCACGTACAACTTCGGCGCGCGTGTCCTCGAGGCGGACCTGGAGATCCTCGATCTGCGCGTCGCGAGCCAGCAGCTGCAGCTCGAGCCGCGAGACCCGCTTGTCCAGTTCGGGGTCACGAACCGTTACGGTATCGTGAACCACCTTCAGAGCCGGAGGGGGCGCGGGCGGTGTCGGGGAGCAAGCTGTAGCAACGGCGATAGACGCCAGAAAAACGAAGAAGGAGCGCACGAAGGAGAATCCTCTTTGATTCATGCAGGGTCAGCGCTCATTGAATGACCGCCGGAATCCCGCAGTTGAGAGTAATACACAAGAGAATGACGGCCGCCAGCCTGACCAGGCAACGGGCCGAGGCGTGCAGCCTAACGGACCTCTACCGGAGGGAGCACATTTCAGCGGAGCCCGCGCGAGTGAGCTGGGTGTGCCGGCTTACCCCCGAACGGGATCCAATGGAGCTCCATTCAGACAGCATGTTTGCGACGGTTACAACCAGCCACCAATTGCGCAAACGCTCGGCTCTTGCCGGTTTGATTCTTTTCGGAGCACTGAGCGTATCCGCAGAGGCGCAACGGCCGGACTGGATGTTCGGCCCATTCGAGAAGCCGGGCCAGGTCAATCCGATCATCGCGCCAAATGCGGCTGCCACGTTCTTCTCTCCCATGAGCGACAGCATCGTCCGGTGGGAGGAGCTCGCTACGTTCAATCCCGCCGCTGTCGTCAAAGACGGAAAGGTCTATGTGCTTTACCGGGCCGAGGATGCGACGGGCAAGAGAGAGATCGGATTCCATACGTCGCGCCTCGGGCTCGCGGAAAGCAGCGACGGATTGCGATTCACCCGCAGGCCGACACCGGTGCTGTACCCCGACAAGGATGTGCAGGCGAGATACGAATGGACGGGCGGTGTCGAGGATCCGCGAATAGTCGAGACCGATGACGGCACCTACGTCCTTACCTACACGCAATGGAACCGCGACGTCCCTCGTCTCGCGATAGCGACATCGAAGGATCTCGTTCATTGGCAAAAGCACGGACCTGCGTTCGCGAAGGCTGACAGCGGAAAGTACCTGAAGCTCGACACAAAATCGGGCGCGATCCTGACGAGGGTCCAGGGCAACCGGCTGATCGCCACGAAGGTGAATGGGAAGTACTGGATGTACTTCAACGTCCCAGACATTCTGATCGCGACGTCCGACGACCTCATCGACTGGACGCCGCTCGCGGACAGCGATGGGAAGGTATTGAAAGTTCTGTCACCTCGGCCCGGATATTTCGATTCGTGGCTGGTGGAGGGCGGTCCGCCCGCGATCATGACCGAGCGGGGGATTCTGCTGATCTACAACGCTGGGAACAGCGGGAGGTTTGGGCAGGCGGGATTGCCACAGCGCGTTTACACGGGTGGTCAGGCGCTTTTCGACGCGCGAAACCCGATCAAGCTGATCGCGCGGTCCGACGCGCCATTCATTCAACCGACGGAAGACTACGAGCGCACCGGGCAGTACAAGGACGGCACGACGTTCGTCGAGGGGCTCGTTCCATTCAATGGCCGGTGGTTTCTCTACTATGGAACCGCGGATTCGCGGGTGGGCGTGGCGGTCTGGGATCCGAAGCGCCGATGAAAAGGTGTGCGGCCGGCTTGCTTGCGATCCTTGCGGCCGCTTGTTCCAGCAGCACGCTGTCGGCACCGGTCGGCGGACTACCGAAGAACACCATCCAGTGGTGGCGCGACGGCGTGTGCTACGAAGTGTTCGTTCGCTCCTTTGCCGATGCCGACGGCGACGGCATTGGAGATTTGCGCGGACTCATTTCGCGTCTCGATTACATCAACGATGGAAAGCCGGCCAGCACTACCAGTCTCGGCGCGAATTGCATCTGGCTGATGCCGATCGACAAGGCCGCGAGCTATCACGGGTACGACGTCATCGACTATTACCACGTCGATCCCCACTACGGCAGCGACGAGGATTTCCGGAACCTCGTCGAGGAGGCGCACCGAAGAGGGATTCATGTGATTGTGGACTTCGTTCCTAACCACTCGTCGAGCGAGCACCCCTTTTTCCAGTCAGCGCTTCACGACCCCGCGAGTCCTTACCGAAGCTGGTATCGATGGTCGAGTGTGAAGCCGGTTCAGCCGTCAACGTGGGGACAGGCGATCTGGCACAAATCGCCGGTGCGCGACGAGTACTATTACGGCCTCTTCTGGGGCGGAATGCCTGATCTGAACTACGAGACGCCGGCCGTCTTGAAGGAGATGCAGAACGTCGCGGCGTACTGGCTCAAGGACATGCACGCGGACGGATTCCGCTTCGATGCGATTCCGTATCTGGTGGAAGAAGGCGACCAGCTGGCGCATACGCGCGGCACGCACGATGTCCTCAGGCAGTTCGGGAATGCGATTCGGGGCGAAGCACCCGGATCATTTACGATTGGCGAAATGTCAGACGGGTCGGCGCGGATTCTCCTCACGTACTATCCCGACCAGCTCGACGCCTACTTCGCATTCGGTGTGGCGGGGACGACGGTCGAGGCGGCACGCACCGGGAACGCGGCAGGGTTCAACCAGGCTGTCCGCGAAGCGAACATGACGTTTCCGGCCGGGCGATGGTCTCCCTTTCTCACCAATCACGATCAGCCGCGCGTCATGACCGTACTCGGCGGCGATGTCGGCAGGGCGAGGGTCGCGGCGAGCGCGATGCTGATGCTGCCGGGATTGCCGTTCGTCTACTACGGCGAAGAGATCGGGATGATCGGAACGAAGCCGGACGAAACGATCCGCACTCCAATGCAGTGGAGCGCGGAGTCGAACGGCGGGTTCACTACTGGGACCGCATGGGAAAGCCTACAACCCGACTGGATGTCGAAAAACGTGGCCGCGCAGGATCACGATCCCGCATCGCTGCTCAATCACTATCGGCGACTGATTCATCTGCGGATCGAGCACTCCGCGCTTGGTACGGGTGACCTTGCTGTTGGCACGGCGAGCGACGCCGCAGTTGCGGCTTTCATTCGCCGCTCGCCGGCCGAAACTGTAATCGTGATCGCCAATTTTGGAGCTCGCGCCGTTCCGCAACTCAACGCGACACTGGATTCCGGGAACGGCGCGACGCTCACGGGTCGACTAGAGCGCATCTACGAAGACCCTGTGAACGGTTGCGCGCCGGACGCATCCATCGCGGCGAATAGCTCAGTGTCGCTGGGACGGATTGCTCCCTACGGCCTGTGTGTGTTTCGGCTTGCAGGCAGCTAGACGCCGCTTTCCTCGCCGACGACCGGAGTGACGGCCGAACGATCCTCCTCCCCGGTGCGAATCCGGTAGACCTTCTCGACGGGAAGAACGAAGATCTTGCCGTCGCCTACTTCGCCGGTGGCGCCGGCGGCAAGAATCGCCTTCACCGTTGGCTGGACAAAGGGGTCCGAGACGCCGATCTCGAGCCTCACCTTGTCGTGCAGCTCCACCTTGACGGTCATGCCCCGGTAGGTCTCGACCGCTTCAGTTTCTCCACCATGACCGCGGACTCGGCTAATGGTGAGTCCACGGACTTCGGCCCGGTACAATGCCTCGAGCACATCGTTGAGCTTTTCCGGTCGAATGATCGCTACTACGAGTTTCATATATCAGCCTCGATCAGCGTGAACGAGAATCGCGCCTTCGCCTCTGCTGTACGCCTCTTCCCCGTGCTGGGTGACGTCCATGCCGATTCCCTCCTCTTTCTGGCTCGCGCGAAGAGGCGCGACCAGCCCTATCGCTTTCAGGATCACGAACGTTCCAACCACGCTATAAATCATGGTGGCGAGTACTGCCACGAGCTGGATGCCGAACTGTCGAGGATTGCCGAACAACGCGCCATCGGCCGTCCCGTTCCAGATTTTTTGCGCCAGTACTCCCGTGAGCAACGCTCCTACTGTCCCGCCGACCCCGTGCGCCGCGATCACGTCGAGTGAATCATCGAGCCTGGTGCCGGCTCTCCAGAGAATGGCGAAGTAGCTGGGAACCGCGGCGATTGCGCCAAGCGCGATTCCGGATACTGGACTCACAAAACCCGCCGCGGGAGTGATCGCGACTAACCCGACCACGATAGCGGTCGCCGCTCCTACAGCCGTCGTCTTCTTCGTGCGCGTGATGTCCAGCAGGCTCCACACGACCAGTGTCCCCATCGGGGCGAACATCGTGTTGGAGAAGGCGAGCGCCGCCGATCCATTCGCTGCGAGCGCGCTCCCACCATTGAAGCCGAACCATCCGAACCAGAGGAGACCGGCGCCGAGCAACGTGAAAGGCACGTTCTGCGGAATGATCGCCTGCCGCGCGTAGTCCTTCCGTGCGCCGAGTACTACGGCTACGACGAGAGCCGCCGCGGCGGCGTTGATGTGAACGACGGTGCCGCCCGCGAAATCGAGAGCGCCGAGCTTGCCGAGCCAGCCTCCGCCCCACACCCAGTGCGCGATCGGCGCGTAAACCACTACGGACCAGAGCGTGATGAAGGCGACGTACGGGCCGAAGCGCATGCGCTCGACGATCGCGCCA
>DASWGL010000539.1:0-3277 GCA_036393735.1 Gemmatimonadaceae bacterium
GAACCATCCGAGCCCCGCGCGACGCGCGAGATCGCGCTCGAGAATGGGGCCCGTGTCGACATAAGCCTTTCCACCGATCGGTCGGTAAAGCTCCGACTCGAGCCAGCGATGCAAATCTTCGAGCCTGGCCGTCATGATTTCGTGGTAGTCGTCCCCTCGGGCGTAACGGGCAACGGGTCCGCTCGGCTCGCGTCCGCCGTAGCTCAAACCGACCACAATAGCGCTAGTGGCGCCGGCAACGGGCAGCCTTGAGTCGCGGCGCTTCGCCGCCCCTCGCGAGAGATAGTCCATCTCGCCCGCGTAGCCTTTCTCGATCCACGAGTCAAATGCGTCCGCCGTTTCCATGGGACCGGGCGAGGTGATACCGACAAGGTCGAAGCCGAGTCCGTACGCCTGCGCCTTCAGCAAATGTTCGAGGGACAAAGCCTCTGCGATTGGGGCAATCACTCGTTTACACTCGCCCAGCGGGCATAACGCTCGACGTCAGTGACGGAAGGGACGGCGCCGTAGTCACCATAAGCGGTGTACATACGCCACCGAAGATACGTGGGATCGGGCAATGGAAGAAACGGAAACTGCCGGTACCAGTTGTTGGACCTGAATCGCCAGGTGATCCGGATCAGATCGAGCGCAAGTCGCGGACGGCGTGTTGCCCGCAACGCCAATCGGAACGCGAGTCGTAGCCATGGCATGACACTCCTAATATATAGAAGGGGTCATGTCTCACTCGGATACGCACGTGCTGGGACTCATCTCCGATACGCACGGACTGATTCGTCCGGGCGTTCACGACGTGCTGACCGGAGTAGAACTGATTCTTCACGCTGGTGATGTGGGTGGCTCCGCGATTCTCGACGAGCTGCGCCTGATAGCGCCGGTGAGGGCGGTATTCGGCAACACCGATCCGCCGAGCGAGCCAGGGCTCGAGAGCGAGATCGCCATCGAGGTCGGCGGATTGCGCGTTCACGTCAGCCACGGACACGAGGTCGGCAGTCCCACGCCGGCGAAGCTGGCCGCGCGTTACGATGCAGATGTTGTCATTTACGGTCACACGCACCGGCCGATCGTGACCCGGCACGATGGAAGACTTTTCGTCAATCCGGGAGCCGCGGGCCCGAGACGATTCAACATTTCACCGAACGTCGGAAGATTGATCATCGCGAACGGAAAGGCGGAGGTGGAGATCGTTGACCTCGCTTGAGCTGATGGCGGAAGAAGTGCAGGTGTGGGTGGCGTCGCTCGACGTGACCGATGAGCGTTACAACACCCTGGCTCGAGTGCTGCCTTCGGAGGAGAAGGATCGGGCCGCGAGCCTCACTCCGATAGCGGCGCGACGGTTCGTCGTCGCGCGCGGTATTCTGCGAACCCTGCTCTCGGGCTTTACTGGCACATCAGCGGAAAAGCTGCGCTTTCGGTACGGCAATTCCGGGAAGCCCTTTCTCGTCGATCGCGACCACATCCAGTTCAACATTACGCACTCGGCGGAACTCGGCCTCTTTGCGTTTGCGCCGGATCGATCCGTAGGTGTAGACGTGGAGAACGAACGTCCGGTGAGACGGTTGCTCGACGTCGCTCAACGTTTTATGTCGGATGACGAGCTCCGGTCACTCGTCAACACCGCTCCCGAGGAACGAGATGCGGCGTTTCTGAGATCGTGGGTCGTGCGCGAGGCGCGTCTCAAGGCGGAAGGGAAAGGGGTCTGGTCGGGATCGGAACACACCAATCCGGGTCCGAACCTCACGCACAAACTATTCACCCCGCGCCCCGGCTACATCGCCGCAGTGGCGGCCGAGAATTCCGACTGGAGGCTCTACACTTGCGCAATGAAGGACTAGCCCGAGCGACAGGCATTCACCTGAGATAACCTGTTCCCGGCAGGCCGGTGTCATACCGTTGGCGAGTCCAGCTTTACGCTCGCCGGTACAGGGCGCTTATTTCAAGGTCTGGCCCCGTGCGGTGCCACGGTGCCGCTGCGGCTCCGACCCGGATTCGATTCGACGAGGAGGGAGGATGCGGAAGCTTTCTGGTCTATTTGGCGCGTTGATGCTGACGATTGGTCTCGTCTCATGCGGTGGCGGTGGCGATGCGACGGGAACCGGCGGTGGCGGTGGAGGCGGTGGCGGTGGCGGGGGCAATTGTCCCGCGAACACTTTCTGCATGGGCTCGACCACGTTCACCCCGACGACGCGGACGGTTGCCGTCGGGACGGTCGTCACCTGGACGAACGATTCGGGCGTAATCCACAATGTCACCTGGAACGACGCGACCGCGAGGGCTGCGGCGACCGCGGGAGACGACAAAGGGGACATAGCGGATTTCGGCAGCGGGTCTCACACCCGTGTTTTCAACACTCCTGGCACGTACGGCTTTCACTGCACGATCCACTCTCCGGGAATGACGGGAACTCTCACCGTCCAGTAATCGCCCGTTAGAAGAAAGAGATGCCATCCAGAGTCTTCGGCGCGGTGATGCCGAGCGCCGCCAGAGCACTCGGCATCACATCTACGGTCCGCCGAGGAATTCCCGATGGCGCGCGGTTCAACAGCAACGGTACGAGCATGTGCTCCCGGTGCAGCGCTCCATGCGACGAGACGTGCGGAATCGGCTCGTACCGGGCCCGGTAGTCCCAATCCCGCGCTGCTGAAAGCACGATGTCGCCGCAGCGGGGCGACGCGATAAGGTGCGCGATCTGCACAAGCGCATCGGGATAGTCGCTTGCGATCGTTGCATCGTACGCCTCACCATCGTCGAGCAAATTCTGTACGCCGATGCCCAGCGGATCACCGCTGTTGGGCGTGTAGGAATATCTGGACTCGAGCCAGGTGAGCGCCGCGGAGCCGCGGCCCCTCGCGCGAATCTCGCATGAAGCCGCACTGGTGGGCAGAATCAACAGATCGACCGATTCGCGCGTGAGAAGCTTCTCAGCCAGATCTTTCCACTTATCACCGAGTGACGGCCACCATGGTCGAGTCTTCTGCTCGAGATCCAGGTATAAGTGTGTCATCGCGTTGCCGCTCACCATCACGGCGACATCCGCCGAAGCATTGAATGCCCATGGATGCGCGAGGGTGGTGTATCCCCACGCGGAGATCAACGCGACGAGATCTTCGTGCTCGCGCACGGGCGAATGTCCATGATCGCTTCCCACCCACAGGTGCATCTTCTTCCACCGCCCATCGCGTTCCGCGTCGGAACGGATCTGCGCAACCGTATCATCCACGATTCGCATGGCATCGATGACGATTGGCGCAGCCTGACCTTCGGCGTGGGACGTCTT
>DASWGL010000540.1:0-7597 GCA_036393735.1 Gemmatimonadaceae bacterium
AGATCGCGCGCAAGACCCACACGCTCGTCACGGTTGGTGTCGTCCCGACACGCGCCGATACGGGCTTCGGCTACATCCAGGCTGCCAACCCGAACAAGCAGGGGGGCTCTCCCGTCAAACGATTCGTCGAGAAGCCGGACCGGGCGCGCGCGGAGAAGATGCGCTCTGAAGGTTATCTCTGGAATTCCGGGATCTTCGTCTGGAATGTCGGCGACTTCCTGGCCCAGGTTAAGCAGCATACTCCCGAGCTGTCAAAGGCGCTCAGCCTCGGTAAGGACGCCGAGGCATCGGATTTTTTTGCCAGCGTCGGAAAGCCGGTCTCGGTCGATGTGGGTGTACTGGAGCGGAGTGGAAACGTAACGGTGATTCCCGGCGATTTCGGCTGGGACGACATCGGTACCTGGGCCGCGCTCGGCCGAGTACGCGACAAGGACGAATTTGGCAACGTCACAACCGGTGACGTGCACATGGTCGATTGCAGCGACAATGTCATCCACACGGATTCCGCCAGGGTGGTGGCCTACGGCGTTGACAACCTGGTGGTAGTCGTGCACGATGGAATGACGCTGGTTACAACGCGTGAGAAGGCAGCAGACTTGAAGCGGCTGGTGGAATCGATCCCAGCGAGCGAGCGGGCGAAATCATGAGCGCACTCTACTTTTACGACGATGCGCAGGCGCGGCAATTCGAGCCGTTCGCGTTGACGCGTCCCGGCTCCGAGCTGCGGGCAGGCACGTCGCTCATTCGCAGACGGTGGGAGCGAGTCACGGGTCTCCAGAGTGCCGGTTTCATCAGCTCCCCGCACCTCACGCAATTCGAAGAGGGCAACGCGCCCCCCGCTCTCGCCGCGAAATCGGAGATTCCCGCGGGCTCGATTGTCGTGAACACGCGCTGCGTGATCCCGCTCGATCTCAATCTCGAAAGGTTTGACCTCCTCATGTGCGAAGGCGCCGCGTGCGCGGTGAGGCTCGCCCGGGCACTCCCCGTCTCACAGTTCTCCGACGGCTCGGTCGACATTGGTTCGATCCAGACGACTCTTGGCGGGCAAAGGATCAAGGGGCGCTGGATCAATGAGGTGTGGGATTTCATCGCCACTCTGGGTGACCAGCTGATGGAGGACATCCCCCTCCGCGGAAAATCGCTCGAGGCCACCGCGAAAACCAGCGCGGCCACGGTGGGCGATCACGGGATCTTCGTGGAGGAAGGCGCCGTGATCGGGCCGCAGGTCGTGCTCGACGCGTCGGCTGGGCCGATACTGGTTCGCCGCGGCGCGGTCGTCGCGCCGTTCACACACCTCGTGGGGCCCATCTCGGTTGGTCGCGATTCTCAGATCCTGGGAGATCGCGTTGCGTCGTCGTCGATCGGCGATCATTGCAAGGTTCGGGGCGAGTTCAGCACCTCGATAGTTCTCGGACACAGCAACAAGGGACACGCCGGATTCGTCGGTCATTCCTACCTCGGACGGTGGGTCAACCTTGGCGCGCTGACGACGACCAGCGATTTGAAGAACACCTACGGGCCCGTCCAGCTTTGGACGCCATCGGGAGTTCGAAGCACCGGCCAGCAGTTTCTGGGGACGCTCTTCGGCGATCACGCCAAGACGGGCATCGGAACAATGTTGAACACGGGTACGGTGATGGGGGCCGGCGCCAGCGTGTTCGGCGCCAACGTGCCGCCGAAAGCAGTTCCTCCATTTTCCTGGGGCGACGGTGAGCCCTACGATACTTACGACGTCACTAGATTCCTTGTGGTCGCTGAACGCGTGATGTCGCGGCGGCAAGTCGAGCTTGGAGCAAAGGCGCGGAAGCAGCTCGCGGAAGCGCACAAACGACGTTGGAGCATTTGATGAGGCTGTGGGTTCTTGGCAGTGGAAGCAGTGGGAATGCGGTTCTGGTCGAGACCGCGCGCTCGCGCATTCTCGTTGATGCCGGTTTTGCTCCGCGCGTCCTCAAGCAGCGTCTCGCCGTGGCTGGTGTCGCCCCGGAATCGATCGAAGCCGTCGTGGTCACACACGAGCACATTGACCACATCAAGGGCGTTGCGGCAGCCGCGCGAAAATGGGGCTGGACGGTCGTCTGCACGGCCGGAACAAGGATGATGTGCCCGGAATGGGCAAAGCTTCGCACGATTCTTACGCCACGAAAGAGCAGTGTCGTCGTAGGCGACTTTCATCTCGAGACAGTTCCTATCTCACACGACGCCAATGAGCCGATTGCGGTAATCGTCACGTCGGTCGCCGAAGGCGCCCGCGCTGGGATCGTCTACGATCTGGGCTACGTTACCGAAAGTGTTTTGCGTGCCCTCGACAAGCTGGACGTCCTCGTCATCGAAGCGAACCACGATGAGGGAATGCTGCGAGCGGGACCATATCCGCCGTCACTCCAGGCGAGAATCCGCGGCAAGTACGGGCACCTGAGCAATCGGGACGCCGCGCATGCGGCGATTCAGAGCGTCCACTCGGGGCTCAACAACATCGTGCTCGCCCACCTGAGCGAGAAAAACAACAACCCGCGAACCGCTCTTGGTACCGTCGGTGATTCGCTGCGCCGCGCGAGATTCAGGGGGCGCCTCACCGCGGCGGCGCAGGACAGAGTCGTTGGACCGATATGCGTGGATGCGGGCGCAGCGACTTCAAGCACGCCGATCCAGCTCGCCCTCGGGATTTAGCCTACGGTTTGGGGCGCCGGGTGCCGGCGTAGAGTGCAAACAAAACCGCGGCAACCATGAGAATTCCGAAAATCCAGTAGAAGTTCATCGCCGCGGCCTATCGCCCTTCAATGTCGCGTTCGCCCGGAATCTTCCTCTCCGCCCTGCCCTCGCCGGGATGCGCCTGCGCTTCGTGGAAGCGCTCACCCTTCAATCGTATCGCGTCAACAAATCTCTCGTACTCGGTGTCGGACAGCTCGTCGGCGATGGCCGGCACGAGGCCTTTCACTAGCGTGATCCGCTCGGCGAGGGTCAGCTCGTTGACGGCTGTCACGAGCTTCCGCAGCCTCGGGTGATTCATCCACTCGGTTTCCTTGCTCGTCGTCATTGCGTTCTCCGGTGAGCTGCGCATACGGGGACTCCATAATCTACTTCCGGTCGGGGCGAATTCGCGTCCGCTGAATATGGGACCATTGCGAGAGAAGCGCCGCCAGAGCTTTCTCCAGGTCTCCCGCCGCGGCCACGACCTGGCTCGTAGGCTCGGCGTCGGCACCCTCCACTGTGTCGAGAATACCAGCCAGCTGTTCGTTCAGGACGACCAACCCGGCGGCGCCTCCACGTCGTGCGCCGGTCTCGATGTTGGCAAGTAACGAATCGAGCGCCACCAGAGAATCCGCGACCTCCTTCGCCTTTGCGCCTTCACGCTGCGCTCTCAAGAGTGCTCGCCGGGCGCGCACTTCGCTGAGCGCGGCGAAATCCCGGCTGATGGCATCGTTCATTCGGACACCGATGTCGCGCTGTAGGCGAAGTCCGGCATCCGTGACCTGAACTCGCGGATCCATCTTTATCGTCAGAGGCTGCGTTGAGCTCTTTCCGTTCGTGGTCAGGCGGACGGTGTACGTGCCCGGCAAAACGGCCGGTCCCAGAGGGAATCTGGGTGTGTCGCCGTAGATGGCTGAGATCGGATACTCGTGCCCGAGCACCTTCGGCGGTGGATAGTGAAGATCCCAGACGAAGCGGTGCGACCCCCGACCCGTGGCGACGCGCCGTTGTGGACGAATCCAATAAGTCGGAACGTTGAGATCCTTCTCGATCGGCTCGACCGAGTCTGCGCTGGAGAAGCTCCGGACTGCTTTGCCGGCTTCGTCGAGGATATCCAACACTACTGGCGTCCCGGCGTCGGCGCCGAGTCGATAGTTGATGATCGCACCATCCGGGGGATTCTTCCCCGCGGGCTCTTCGGGCGGCAAGGGCGTATCGGTGTTCTTGTTGCGGCGGAAGCGATACGTAAGCTTCGGCTTGAAGAGAAAAGTCTCGGCGCTCGCCGCCTTCGCGTCGAGCTGGCGGAGCGGAGTCATGTCGTCGAGGATCCAGAACGAGCGGCCGTGCGTACCGACGACGATGTCGTCATCATGGATCACGAGGTCGCGAATCGAGGTAGCCGGCATGTTGAGCCTGAGTGGCTTCCACTGGTCGCCGTCGTCGAGAGAGAAGTAGACGGCGCGCTCGGTCCCGGCGAACAGCAGGCCGCGCCGCACGGGATCTTCGCGGACCGAGTTCACAACTTCATCGGCCGGAATCCCAGTGACGATCTCCTTCCAGCTTTTTCCACCATCGTGCGTGCGATAGATGTGCGGATGCAGATCGTCGAGCTTGAATCTGTTGATGGATGCGTACGCGGACTCGTCATCGAAGTGCGACGCCTCCAGCTGCGAAACCTTGCTCCAGGGCGTGAGCGCGGCCGGCGTGACGTTGGTCCACGTTTTTCCGCCATCGCGAGTGAGGTTGATCACCCCGTCGTCGGAGCCCGTCCAGATTGTGTTCACGTTCCGGAACGACGGCGCGACGGCGTAGATGACGCCGCGATTTTTCGCGCGTGAGAGATCTCCATTGGTAAAAATGCCGTAGGTCTCAGGGACCTCATAATTCTGCCTGGTGAGATCCGGACTGATTACGTCCCAGCTGTGCCCGCCGTTCGTCGTCTTGAACAGAACGTTGCCCGCGTAAAAAAGCGTGTGCGGATCCACGGTCGAGAAAATCACGGGCGCGGTGCGAAGAAATCTGTATTTGCCGGAGCGCACCGCCTCGGGGCTTATGTTCTGGACCTCCCGTGACCGCTGATCGAATCGTGTGATCTTTCCGCCGTAGATGATGTTCGGATCGAGCGGGTCGGGTGCTACGTATCCGTACTCCTCGACTCCGACCGGATTCCACTCGCGGAATGTGATGGCGCCGTAGTCGCCGCGACTCATCGTTCCGATCGAACCGCTCTCCTGCTGGCCCCCATACACCCAGTACGGAATTCGATTGTCAGTGATCACGTGGTAGAATTGTGCCGTTGGCTGGTTGTACCACGAGCTCCACGTCTTCCCGCCATTCACGGTGATCGTGGCGCCCTGGTCGGCCGCGATGATCATGATGTCGGGGTTATCAGGGTTGATCCAAATCCGGTGATAGTCGTCGCCACCGGGTGCGCCCTTGATCGCGGTGAACGTAGTCCCACCATCGTTCGAGCGGTAAGTCGAAGTGTTCGCCGAGTAAACCACGTCCGGATTTCGCGGATCGACCTTTACCTCGGCAAAATCCGATGCTCGGCCCCAGACTCGAACCTCGTCGTTGGTTCGTCGCCACGTTTCCCCAGCATCATCCGAGCGATAGATCCCGCCCAGTGTTGGCGCGTCGACGGTCGCGTACATTCGCCTCGGATCGCTGGGTGCGATTGTGAATCCGATTCTGCCAAGCCCCTGCGCGGCGGTCGGAAATCCCTTTCCGATCTGACGCCATGTCGTTCCGCCGTCGACCGACTTGAAGAGGCCGCTGAGCGGACCGTTCCATGATGAATTCTCCCACGGTCCCTGCCTTCCGGCCCAGAGCGCGGCGTAGACTATTTGCGGATTCGCCGGATCAAACCCGACCTGAATCGCGCCCGTGTTTTCGTCCTTGTAGAGGACGCGCTCGAAGCTCTCTCCCCCGTTGGTCGATCGATAAACTCCGCGCTCCGGATTCGGTCCGTACGGATGGCCGAGCACAGCGACGAAGACTCGATTTTCGTCGCGCGGGTCAACGATGATTCCGCCGATTTGCTGTCCGTCGCGAAGTCCGACGTGGCGCCACGTCTTGCCGGCATCGGTCGATTTGTAGAGGCCGTCACCAGTTGAAAGGTCTGGCCGCTGAACTCCCTCGCCGGTCCCGACGTAGATGACGTTTGGATTCGAGGGAGCGACGGCAAGATCGCCGATCGATCCCGTGGGCTGGTCGTCGAAGATCGACGTCCACACGCGCCCGTAGTCCGTGGTCTTCCACACACCGCCATCGTTCACTCCGACATAAAACACGTTCGGCTGACCTCGAACTCCGGTAGCGCCGATGGTGCGCCCGCCGCGGAATGGTCCGATCATGCGCCACTCGAGACTCGAGTAAAGGGACGGATCGAGCTTCTGCGCGCGCAGCTCAATGCAGGGAGACGAGATCGCGACGACCGCGAGCAGAACGATTTTGTTGTGGGCGGGCACGGTTTTCTGTTGGGTGAAGGGCATCATGCGGTACTGTCGCCCATGAAAATGCAGCGCCGCGGCGGCGGCGGCCAGCGAGGCGAATCTCTGACGGGGAATTGCGAAAAGGTTCCGCAGTTGACGAACAGAAATGAGCCTGATTGTGGAACAGCATTTGTAATAATCATGTGCGTTGACAGCACAGCTAAAACAAACAGCCTCAGCCGTTAAATGACCGTATATCGCAAGACTTTAGCTGCAATGGCCATTCTGGCCGGAGCGATCGGGGCGAGGACGGCTTCCGCTCAAATCGAGCTACCGCGAACCGCGGCGACTGCTGGTCGCGACACGACCGTCGAGTCGGTTGCGCCTCTCGAGGCGCCTCTTACGCTTCGCGCGGATCTTCGGGCGAGGATTCTTATCGTTCAGCGCGGAGACAGCACGCTCAAGACCTATGCAATCGCCGTCGGCCAGGACCGATATCCTACGCCGGTAGGCACATTCACCATAAGCAAGATCGTCTGGAATCCTAGCTGGCGTCCGCCGCCTGACGCCGAATGGGCAAAAGGAAAGACGGCCAAAGGCCCAGGGGATCCCGGGAATCCTATGAAGGTGGTGAAAATTTTCTTCCAGGATCCCGACTACTACATCCACGGCACGGAGGATGTCGAAAGCCTTGGCTCCGCCGCATCACATGGATGCTTGCGAATGGATCCGAGCGAAGTAGCCGACCTGGCCAAGCTCATCATGGAGCACGGCGGACAGCCACACGACGAGAACTGGTTCTGGCGAATACTTCATTCGCGCCGAGAAGAGAAGATCGTCTATCTCGATAATCCCGTATCGCTGACGATTGCCGATTGATCGCCTAAACCCCGACCGCCGCCGGATGCCGCTTCGCGGCGAGAAATCCGGCTATAGCACCAGCGCCCAACTTCAGCGCGGAGGCGAGTATGTATGCGGAAGGAACGCCGTGATGCCCCGCGATCGATCCAAGGACTGAGAGCGCAATTGCCGCAACCGCGACGACGATTCCGTGCGCGATGAAGCTTGCTGAAATCCGGCGCATCAGGCGCCGGGCGAAAAGAAAAGTGTAGAGCGTCCCGCCGACTATACCGACTACTGCTCCAGTGCGTTCATTGAACGCGGCGTAGGCTGGCTTCGTCAGCCCCCGTGCAAAGACGTACCGATAGAGCATCGCGATCGCGATGATCGTAACGATCGTCGAGATCTCGGCAAGTAATCCGTAGCCCACGGCGCGGAGCCAGCGATCTCCCCGCGCCGGATTCTCCGTCGACGTCAACTATTTCACCGTGAACGGAATCGAGTATTCCTTGTCGTCCCACGCGTAATGCAGGAGGCCTCGGGAGCCTTGAGGAACAACTCCGATCACGAATTGCTCGACCGGCGGAGACACTTGCTTCGATATCAGGTCGACGCGCGCGAAATCCTTGTCGGCG
>DASWGL010000541.1:0-11332 GCA_036393735.1 Gemmatimonadaceae bacterium
CACGACGCCGGGACTTCACTAGTCGCATTCGAGGCACAAGCAGTGGCTGTCACGCCACGGTGGTAAGTCAGGGCGTAGTGAACTATCGAACTGGCATCTATGCCACTGACATCTGGCACCCGATCAGTTGCAGTTGTCAGCCGGGCACCCGTTCGGTTGCAGCCTCAACGGTCCATACTGCGCACGAAATTTCTGTCGATGCGGTCCATTGACTTAGCCTCGTTTCGGAATAACTTTACAAGGCTATGGCGGAACGCGGTTTAGCGCGCCCGCTTTACACTAAAATTTGATCGCCGAATCAGCCCGCTCGCGCGGGCACCCGCCTTAAGCTGGCGGTCGGCGCGCCTCGAGTCCCCACCTGCGAACCAGTTGCGGGTGCACCCGGCGGCAGCGGATGGATACCGGTCCCGTTCAGGGACGCCTTGGTCCACCCGCGTTTTTGTTGAATTGAGACGACCGGCTCCACGTTTGTTTTTGGAGCGGCTACCATAGAGAGAGTTTTTCAGAGATCATGGCACGGCACACCCCGCTCGACCGCTACCGTAACATCGGCATCATGGCCCACATCGATGCCGGGAAGACGACTATGACCGAGCGCGTCCTGTATTACACCGGCAAGACCCACAAAATCGGCGAGGTGCATGAAGGCACCGCGACAATGGACTGGATGGAGCAGGAACAGGAGCGCGGCATCACCATTACTTCAGCCGCGACCACCGCTTTCTGGACGCGTAACGGGATCGAGTATCGCATCAACATCATCGACACTCCGGGTCACGTGGATTTCACCGTCGAAGTCGAGCGGTCACTCCGCGTCCTCGATGGCGCGGTGACGCTGCTGGATTCCGTCGCGGGGGTAGAGCCGCAGACGGAAACCGTATGGCGTCAGGCCGACCGCTACCGTGTGCCGCGGCTCATTTTCGCCAACAAGATGGACCGCGTCGGAGCCGATTTCGATCGCTGTATGCGCATGATCCGCGATCGCCTCACCAAGAATGCATATCCGATTCAGCTTCCTGTTGGAACCGGTGAAACGTTCACCGGCCACATCGACGTCATCGAGCGCAAGCAGTACATCTTCGACGACGAGTCACTCGGCAAGAAGTTCGAGATCACCGAAGTCCCCGAGCAGTATCGTGAGGCGATGGAGAAGGCTCGTCACGACGTGATTGAGGCCGCCGTCTCGCACGACGAATCTCTGATCGAGAAGTATTTCAGAGGCACGGAGCTCACCAACGACGAGATCCGCCACGCGATCAGAAGCTCAACGGTCGGTGGATTCATCGTTCCCGTACTCTGCGGCGCCGCGTTCAAGAACAAGGGCGTGCAGGCAATGCTGGACGCGGTAGTCGATTTCCTTCCGTCGCCTGAGGATGTTCCTGCCGTCGAAGGGCATCTGCCAAACGGCGAGCCGGCCGAGCGACACCCGAAGGACGACGAGCCGTTCGCGGCGCTCGCGTTCAAGATCGCGACCGACCCCTTCGTCGGTAAGCTGACGTTCTTCCGCGTGTATTCCGGAGTTCTTAATTCCGGCTCCTACGTCTATAACGCGACCAAGGATAAACGTGAGCGCGTCGGGCGTCTGCTCCAGATGCACGCCAACAAGCGCGAGGAGATCGAGGAAGTTCTCGCCGGCGACATCGCCGCTGCGATCGGACTCAAGGACACGCGCACTGGCGATACCATGACGATGGAGGATTCGCCGATCATTCTCGAGGCGATGAAATTCCCGAATCCCGTCATCGACGTTGCGATCGAGCCGAAGACGAAGGCCGACCAGGACAAGCTGGCCATTGCACTACAGAAGCTGTCCGAGGAAGATCCGACGTTCCACGTGCACTCCGATCAGGAGACGGGCCAGACGATCATCTCCGGAATGGGCGAGCTACACCTCGAGTTCATCGTCGACCGTATGCAGCGTGAGTTCAAGGTCGATGCGAACATCGGGCGCCCGCAGGTCGCGTATCGCGAGACCATCAAGAAGCGCGTCGAGAAAGTGGAAGGAAAGTTCATTCGCCAGTCGGGTGGTAAGGGTCAGTACGGACACGTGGTGATCAACATCGAGCCGGCGAAGCAGGGCGAAGGATTCGTGTTCGAGGACAAGATCGTCGGCGGAACGATCCCGCGTGAGTTCATCAAGCCGGCGGAGCAGGGAATGCGCGAAGCGCTCGAGGGTGGAGTGCTCGCCGGTTATCCGATGGTCGATGTGAAGGCCGAGCTGATCTACGGCTCCTACCACGACGTCGACTCCAGCGAAATGGCGTTCAAGATCGCGGGATCGATGGCGATCAAAGAAGCGGCGAAGAGAGCAGGTGCCATCATTCTCGAGCCGATCATGAAGGTCGAAGTCGTCTCCCCCGATCAGTACATGGGCGACGTACTCGGCGATCTCTCATCGCGGCGCGGAAGAATCGGCGGCATGAATCAGCGCGGCGAGGCGCAGGTGATCGATGCGCAGGTGCCGCTCTCGGAGATGTTCGGCTATTCTACGAAGCTGAGGTCGATGACCCAGGGAAGAGCCGTCTACTCGATGGAGTTCGCGCACTACGAGGAAGTACCGAAGTCGAAGGCCGAGGAAATCATCAATAAAGTCACCGCAAAGGCGAGATAAGAAATGAGCAAAGAGAAATTCAATCGTACCAAGCCGCACGTGAACGTGGGCACCATTGGCCACGTCGATCACGGGAAGACGACTCTGACGGCGGCCATCACGACGATTCAGGCGAAGAAGGGACTGGCGTCCCCAGTAGCGTTCGACCAGATCGACAAGGCTCCGGAAGAGCGCGAGCGCGGCATCACGATCGCGACCGCGCACGTGGAGTACGAGAGTGAGAAGCGGCATTACGCGCACGTCGACTGCCCGGGCCACGCCGATTATGTGAAGAACATGATCACGGGTGCGGCCCAGATGGACGGAGCGATCCTTGTGGTCTCCGCGGCCGATGGTCCGATGCCCCAGACGAGAGAGCACATCCTGCTCGCCAAGCAGGTGAACGTGCCCTACATCATCGTGTTCATGAACAAGGTGGACATGGTGGACGACCAGGAGCTGTTGGACCTGGTGGAGCTGGAAGTGAGAGAGCTGCTCTCGAGCTACGACTTCCCGGGCGACGACACGCCGATCATCAAGGGAAGTGCACTCAAGGCCTTGGAGTCTGGTGACCCGAACAGCGAGTACGGGAAGAAGATTGGGGAGCTGATGGATGCGCTCGATTCCTATATCCCGCAGCCCAAGCGTGAGACGGACAAGCCCTTCCTGATGCCCGTGGAAGACGTGTTCTCGATCACGGGTCGTGGCACCGTAGCGACGGGCAGAATCGAGCGTGGCAAGATCAAGGTCGGGGAGGAGGTGTCCTTGATCGGCTTCAACTCGGACAAGAAGACCGTCATCACTGGCGTCGAGATGTTCAGGAAGCTGCTGGACGACGGCCAGGCTGGTGACAACGTTGGCCTCCTGCTTCGTGGTATCAACAAGGAGGACGTGGAGCGTGGGATGGTGCTGGCCAAGCCTGGAAGCATCACGCCGCACACCAACTTCAACGCCGAGGTTTACGTGTTGACCAAGGAAGAGGGCGGCCGTCACACGCCGTTCTTCAAGGGCTACCGTCCGCAGTTCTTCTTCAGAACGACCGACGTGACGGGCTCAGTCGAGCTGCCCGAAGGGATGGAGATGGTGATGCCGGGAGACAACGTCCAGATGACGATCGAGCTGATCTCGCCGATCGCGATGGACGAGGGCCTCAGGTTCGCCATCAGAGAGGGCGGCCGCACCGTTGGTGCTGGCGTCGTCACCAAGATTCTCAAGTAGGAACAACCAATGCCACGCGAAAAAATCATCCTCGCCTGCGAGGTCTGCAAGAATCGCAACTACTTCACCGACAAGAACAAGCGGCTGCACCCGGAACGGGTGGAGTGGAAGAAGTACTGCCCGCGCTGCAACGCGCATAAGCTGCACAAGGAAACGAAGTAATGCCGCGTGAAATCGTTCCGCGCGGGGGTATAGTGCCGCCGCGTGAAATCGTTCTGTGCGCGGGTGTAGCAATGCCGCGTGAGAGCGTTGGTCGCGGGGGTATGAATTAATGGCTGTTCAAGTAGTCGAGCGCAAAAACTTTCCTGGCCGCGTGATGCAGTTCTATCACGAGGTGCAGGACGAGATGCGCAAGGTTACCTGGCCCGACCGCGCCCAGCTCAAGGACACGACGATCAAGATCATCATCTTCGTGCTCTTCCTGGGCGCCGTGATCGGGGCCATCGACCTGGTGCTGCAGCTCATTCTGGTTCAGGGTATTCCATCTCTATTCTCGAGACAATGATCGTGACCTCCGCCGACCACCGCTGGTACGCGATTCAGACGACCTCGGGTCATGAGAACAAGGTCCGCTCCCTGATTCAGCGGCGGATCGACGCCGATCCACGCCCGGCCGAGGAAAGGGCGATTCGTCAGGCGCTCGTTCCGACCCAGGAAGCGGTCGAGATCAAGAACGGCAAGAAGGTGAACGTCGAGCGCAAGATCTATCCCGGCTACGTTCTGGTCGAGATGGTGATGGACCAGGAGACGGCGCACACCGTCAACGGCATCCAGGGCGTGATCAAGTTTGTTGGCCATGAGCGTCTCCCGCAGCCCCTCCGCCCCGAAGAGGTCAACCGACTCCTCGGCGTCGCGGACGATTCGGTGCCCGAAGAGGTGAAAGAGGAGATTCCCTTCCTGGTCGGCCAGGCGGTGGCGATCACCGAAGGGCCGTTTACGGACTTCAACGGGACGGTCGAGGAAATCCTGACCGACAAGGGCAAGGTCAGGGTCTCGGTTTCGCTGTTCGGCCGCCCCACCAGCGTGGAGTTGGATTATTTGCAGTTGAAGGGGTACTAAATCGGCCGGCCACCGATTACTTTTACAGGCTGTACCGGAATGAACTTGCCGGTTGATCCGGGGTAAGAAAAAAGGAACGACGCGGGTCCAAGATCCTCGCGCTAAATGAAATGAAGATCTGAAGTCACAGCGGCGTTACTCCCGCCGCAGGTGATGGCCCTTGCGCGGGGCGGCCGATGAGGCGAGGAGCGCACAGTCGGATACCACCACGACTCTAATCACACCGTGGGAGTCGGACGCGAGCCCAATGGGGCCACGCGACTAGAAACACTGAGGAGTATCATGGCAAAAAAGGCAGTTGGTTTCGTCAAGCTGCAGATCCCTGCAGGCAAGGCGAACCCGGCGCCCCCCGTGGGGACCGCACTCGGCCCGCAGGGAATCAACATCATGGCCTTCTGCAAAGAGTTCAACGCTCGGACGCAGGGCCAGGATACGATTCTGCCGGTCGAAATAACGATCTACGCGGACAAATCCTTCACCTTCATCACGAAGACGCCGCCCGCGGCCGTCCTGTTGAAGAAGGAAGCAGGAGTTGAAAAGGGCTCCGGCACGCCGAACCGCGTCAAGGTCGGCTCCGTCACCAAGGCACAGGTCAGAAAGATCGCCGAGATCAAGCTCCCCGACCTCAACACCGAGTCGATCGAGTCGGCAATGGCAATGGTCGCCGGCGCCGCCCGCTCGATGGGTATCGAGGTGACGGACTGATGAAGACTCACGGCAAGAAGTACAAGGTCGCCGCCGAGAAGCGGAACCCGGAAACCAGGTATCAGCCGAAAGAGGCGATCGACATCGTCAAGTCGGTGGCTTTCGCAAAGTTCGATGAGACCGTCGAGATCGCCGTCCGTCTGGGCGTCGATCCCAAGCACGCAGATCAGGCCGTGCGTGGCACCGTCGTTCTCCCCGCCGGCACCGGTAAAACGGTGCGTGTGCTCGTCATCGCCGCCGGCGATAAGGCAAGGGAAGCCGAGGCAGCGGGCGCCGATTATGTGGGCACCGAGTACATCGCGAAGATCAAGGAAAACTGGATGGACTTCGACGTGCTCATCGCCACTCCCGACCAGATGGGACAGCTCGGGGCGCTCGGACGCATCCTCGGTCCCCGCGGACTGATGCCGAACCCGAAGGCCGGAACGGTGACGTTCGACGTGACGCGCGCAGTTCGCGAGACCAAGGCCGGCAAGATCGAGTACCGCGTCGACAAGGCGGGGAACGTCCACGCCGCGATCGGCAAGGTTTCGTTCGCACCCGAGGCTCTGGAGTCGAACTTCAAGGCGTTCATGGAACAAATCGTACGCGCGAAGCCGTCGACTTCGAAGGGTGTTTACATCCGCAATGTCGCTATCTCGAGCTCGATGGGGCCCGGCATCAACATCGACATAACCCCCTACCGGTCTACGGGTACCGAGCGATGAAGAAAGCAGAGAAAGAGCAACTCGTTGCCGAGTTGCGCGATAAGCTGACGAAATCTCAGTCGCTCTACTACACGGATTTCACCGGACTCAACGTGAAGCGGATGACCGAGCTTCGCCGCCGGCTCAAGAGAGCGGGCGTCGACTACGTGGTCATCAAGAACACGCTGGCTCTGCGTGCCGTCAACGAGAGCGGTCTCGTCGGTGAGAAGCTCAAGGGTCCAACCGGCCTCGTCGTCGGAAAGGATCCGGTAGCCGCCGCGAGAGTGCTCACCGAATTCGCGAAGGAGTTCGAGGACAGGCCCTCTATGAAGGGTGGGCTGCTCCAGGGCAAGGCGATCAGCAATGCGCAGGTCAAGCGCATGGCTTCGTTGCCGTCTCGCGAGCAAATGCTGGCCGATCTTGCAGCCAGCATGCAGTCACCGATGGCCGCCTTCGTCGGCGCGCTCAGCGGGCCTCTATACATGTTTGCAGGCGCGCTCGACGCGCTCAAGTCACAGCGCGAAGGCGCCTAATTTTTTCCGGGAGAACAACAACAATGGCAAACGCAACAATGAGCAAGGACGAGATTCTCGAAGCGATCGGCAACATGTCGGTTCTCGAGCTGTCCGAGCTCGTGGAAGCTTTCAAGACCAAGTTCAACGTCACGATTTCAGCGGCGCCAGTCGGCGCAGCTCCGGCAGCGGGTGGCGCTGGTGCGGGCCCAGCGGCGGCAGTCGAAGAGCAGACCGAGTTCGCCGTCACGCTCAAGGAGGCCGGTGCCAAGAAGATCCAGGTCATCAAGGTCGTGCGCGAGCTGACTGGCCTGGGACTCAAGGAAGCCAAGGACCTGGTTGATGGTGCGCCGAGTGTAGTGAAGGCCGGCGTGACGAAGGATGAGGCAGCAGCGATGAAAACCAAGCTCGAAGAGCAGGGTGCAGCTGTCGAAGTGAAGTAACAGAGCCGGTCGACGGAAGAGAGGTATCGACTACGGCAGCTAGCTCGCTTACACGCATCGAGCCTCGCGCAAACTGCAACTGCGCGCGAGTCTCTCGCTACGCGAGCACGCTGCCTACGTCGACACCTCTCATCCGTCTCCCAATGGCCGTTACTCTCACTTCGACAGACATGACCCAGTACTCCATCGCTCGTACGACAACTGAAGTTTTGAAGTCGCTCCGCTCCGGATCCGCGAAAATTTCGTGGCTGACGGGGGCGGGGCTATTTGCGCCTGTAGGTGATTCATGCCTGAACTGATGAAGCAGATCTCTTTTGCCAAGCTCGACCAGGGGATGACGATGCCGCATCTCCTCGACATCCAGACCCGCGCCTTCGAGTCGCTGTTGCAGCTCGACGCGGCCTCGCAGAACCGCGAGGACATCGGCCTCGAGCGCGTCTTCAAGGACCTGTTCCCGATAACCGACGTTCACGAGAACTTCTCGCTCGAGTTCAAGAGTTATGCTCTTGGCGAGCCGAAGTACTCCGTTGCCGAGTGCATCGAGCGCGACATGACGTATTCCGCGCCGCTCAAGGCAACGCTCCAGCTCATCGTCTTCGAGACGACCGAAGCCGGCAAGAGGCCGAAGAACATCATCGAGAAGGAAGTCTATCTCGGTGAGCTTCCGCTCCTCACGCCGCTCGGGACTTTCGTGATCAACGGCGCGGAGCGCGTCATTGTCAGCCAGCTCCACCGCTCCCCGGGCGTCGTATTCGAGGAGTCCACACACCCGAACGGCCAGCGCCTCATCTCGGCGCGCATCATCCCGTTCCGCGGCTCGTGGGTCGAGTTCACCGTCGACATCCACGATGTCGTGTACGTGCACATCGACAAGAAGAAGAAATTTCCGGCGACGGCACTGCTACGAGCTTTTGGATACGGTACCAACTCTCAGATTCTGAGGCTCTTCTTCGCCGTGCGCGAGCTCGACCTCGTCAAGAAGCGCGAGTCGAGGGTCGATCAGCGCGAAGTGCTTGGCGCGATCATCGCCGAGGACATCACGCTCGCCGGTACGGAGCACAACCCCGACGCTCCGAAGCTCAAGACCAAGAAGGCACGACTGGCGTTGGAGCGCGAAGAGTCCGAGCTGGTTGTCAAGGAAGGTGACGAGTTGACGGAAGAGGTCTTCAATCGCCTCCGCCGCCTCGACATCGACAAGGTCAAGGTTTTCGCGTCGTACACGACGATCGACCTTCGCGACGAAATCGACGCCATCGAGCGCGGTGAGCGCCCGTCGCGCCGCATCATCGCGGTCGATGCAGTCAATGCCGAGACAGGCGAAGTCATCGGCGAGGTCGGTGATTCGCTCACCGACACGCTCATTCGCAAGCTGCGCAAGAACGAGATCAACAAGGTGCAGGTCTTTGTAACATCGGGCCGCGCCGAGTCGATGCTCATCAAGAACACGCTGGCCAAGGATCCGACGCATACCGACGAAGAGGCACTGAAGCAGATCTACTCGCTGCTCCGTCCGGGCGATGCTCCGAACCGGGAGACAGCCCGCCAGGCGCTCGAGAGATTGTTCTTCTCGCCGAAGCGGTACGACCTCGGTCGCGTGGGACGCTACAAGATCAACCAGCGCCTCATGACGAACCGTCCGGCAAGCGAGACGGTTCTGACCAAGGAAGATTTCGTCGCCATCATCCGCTACCTCGTCGAGCTGCACGAAGGTCGCGGCTACACGGACGACATCGATCACCTCGGCAATCGGCGTATCCGGTCTGTCGGCGAGCTGATCGCGAACCAGTTCTCGGTAGGGTTGTCCCGCATGGCGCGCCTGGTCAAGGAGCGCATGTCGATCAATACCGATCCGGAGAAGATCTCGCTCGACGACCTCGTCAATGCCCGTACGGTTTCGGCCGTGATTCAGGCGTTCTTCGGATCGTCTCAGCTGTCGCAGTTCATGGATCAGACGAACCCGCTCGCCGAGCTGACGCACAAGCGTCGTCTCTCGGCCCTTGGACCTGGCGGACTCACTCGTGAGCGCGCCGGATTTGAGGTTCGCGACGTTCACTACTCGCAGTACGGCCGCATGTGCCCGATCGAGACTCCTGAAGGTCCGAACATTGGACTCATCACCTCGCTCGCCTGCTATGCGCAGGTCAACGACCTTGGCTTCGTGGAGACTCCTTATCGCGTCGTGAAGAACGGTAAGGTGACCGCCGACATCGAATGGCTCGATGCCAATCGCGAGGAAGACGTCGTCATCGCCCAGGCGAATGCTCGCCTGAACGAGGACGGCACTTTCGTCGACGAGCTGGTGCTCTGCCGCCAGCGCGGTGACGTTCCGCTCGTGGCGCCCGAGCGCATCGACTATATGGATGTCGCTCCCGAGCAGCTCGTATCGATCGCCGCCGCGCTCATTCCGTTTCTCGAGCACGACGACGCCAACCGCGCGCTCATGGGATCGAACATGCAGCGGCAGGCTGTTCCACTTCTCAATCCGCGGACTCCGCTCGTCGGAACCGGACTCGAGGAGAAGGTCGCACGCGACTCGGGCGCAGTTGTGATTGCGCGCCGCGCTGGAACCATTACCAGCGTCACAGCCGACGAGATCATCGTCGACACCGGCGCTTCTGAGCGCGGCAAGAAAGATTCAGACCGCCCGCTCGCAAGACTTACTCAGCACGACCGCTACAGACTGAAGAAATACTGGCGCACCAACCAGGACACAGCCCTGAACCAGCGTCCGATCGTCATGAACGGACAGAGGGTAAAGGCCGGCGAGGTTCTGGCAGATGGCGCCTCGACCGAAATGGGGCAGCTCGCTCTCGGAGCCAATGTCACCGTGGCGTTCATGCCCTGGTACGGACACAACTTCGAGGACGCTATCGTGCTGTCCGAGAGACTGGTGAAGGACGACATCTACTCGTCGATCCACATTCAGGAGCTCGAGCTGCACGTCCGCGACACCAAGCGCGGCCAGGAAGAGATAACTCGAGAGATCCCCAACGTGGCCGAGGAGGCATTGAGCGATCTCGACGAGCGCGGCATTGTCCGCATCGGGGCGCACGTGAAGCCGGGCGACATCCTGGTCGGCAAGATCACGCCGAAGGGCGAGACGGAGCTTTCTCCCGAAGAGAAGCTCCTCACCGCGATCTTCGGTGAGAAGGCGAAGGACGTGAAGGATTCGTCGCTCAAGGTTCCGCCCGGGATGGAAGGCGTGGTAATCGATGTGAAGATCTTCTCGCGCATCGAGGACCAGGTCGTCGAGAAGGATCGCGGCGAGAGAATCGGCGAGATCCGGAGACTCGAGGGCGAGGAGAAAATCCGCGTCAACGAAGTCCGCGACGCCGAGCTGTTGGATCTGCTCGAGGGCCAGGCGGTCTCGCTCGCGCTCAAGTCCGGTACGGTCGAGGAAGCGATTCCCGCCGGCACCAAGCTGACGGGGCAGATGCTCAAGGATCTCAAGATCTCGTCCCTCGACCTCAAGACGTTCCGCGTCGAAGACAAGAAGATGAACGAGCGAATTCGCACGATCATCGATCTCGCCAATGAAGAGAAGGCGAAGCTCGAGGAGAAGGCGGAGGAGAGAATCGACCGCGTGCTGCAGCCGGACGAGCTGCCACCGGGCGTCATTCAGCTCGTGAAGGTTTACATGGCCGAGAAGCGAAAGGTCTCGGTCGGCGACAAGATGGCTGGACGCCACGGCAACAAGGGTATCGTTGCCCGCATCGTTCCCGAGGAGGACATGCCGTTCCTCCCCGACGGCCGTCCGGTCGACATCGTTCTCAACCCGCTCGGCGTGCCGAGCCGTATGAACGTCGGACAGATTCTCGAGACCCACCTCGGGTGGGCGGCGCGTCTGCTCGGCTTCTACGCCAAGACTCCGGTGTTCCAGGGCGCGAACGAGCGCGAGATCGGCTTGCTGCTGAAGCTTGCCGCGGTCGCGTGGGTTCGTGACGCACTCGACCTCAAGGTCGAAGGCGTGCGGATCTCCGATGACGAAATCCGCGGTATCATCGCGGACGTCAAAGGAGGCGAAGACCGGGTGAAGCTGCTGGCCGATGCCACGATCGACTCACTCGGCGCGCGCGGCGTCTCACCACAGACGCGGGATGTGTTCAACCGCATTCGCGA
>DASWGL010000542.1:0-3050 GCA_036393735.1 Gemmatimonadaceae bacterium
CACCTCAAAGGACATTCGCGTCTTTGCCAGTACGGCGCCCAGTAGAGTCTGGGCGTAGTGAACTGCCAACTGACATCTGCGCCACTGACGTCTGGCACCCGTTCCGTTGCAGTTCCTCGCACCCTACCCTCTCCCATGCGCGCCTATTCGAAGCATCGCCTGGTCCGGGAACTCCTCGAGGAACCTCGGGTCCCGGGCCGCGATCTGGAGAGCGTGCGTCATGAGTGCATCGACCGTGAGAAGATCGAGCGCAGTCGCGCGGGTCTCGCAGTCCGAGCGCAGAACGTTATCGAGCAGCCGCTCGGCCGCGTCCAGAACTTCGGTCGCGGTTGGTGACGGATTGTCATTGAGCGCCTTCCTCATTGCTGCCTCCAGCTCTTTTGGCGCCGGCGGATTGCCCTGGCTCACGTGGCCGCGGCGAGGTGCTTCCGGATTATCTCGGGCGCGCCCGACAATGCTGCCGCCATGCGCGCAGCGTCAGGAATTCCCGCCTGAGCCATATGCGGCTTGCCGCCTCCCTTCCCGCCCGCTCCCGCTGCGATCTCACGGAGAATCGCATCGGCTCGGACTCCACGGTCGCGCAGATCATCGGTCACGACGGCGAGGATGGTGTTCTTGCCGTTGTCAAAGGATGCCGCCAGAACTCCAACGCCCGATTCCATCTGCTCGCGCAGCACGTCACCCATTGCCTGAAGCGCGGGCAGATCCGACGCGGTTACATTCGCAGCCACGATTCTGACGCCGTTGACGACCGAGCCTTGCTCGACGAGCGATTTAATCGCTCCTCCACCACCCGACCGCATCGCATCGTCGAGGCGCTTCTCGAGCGAGCGACGTTCTTCGACCAACGCCTGCACGCGCTTCACGACCTGGCCGGTGGGGGCGCGCACCAGCGATTCGATTTCCTTCAGCTCCCGCTCGTGCTCGCGAAACAGATTGAGCGCACCTCGGCCCGTCACGGCTTCGATTCGCCGGACTCCCGCCGCGATCCCGGTTTCGCTAACGATCTTGAACAGCGCGATCTCTGCTGTGTTCCGGACGTGGGTGCCACCACACAACTCGACACTCACTCCCGGGATAGTCACGACGCGCACGACATCGCCGTACTTCTCGTTGAAGAGATGCATTGCGCCGCCGGCAATCGCCTCTGACTTGGGTTTCTCCTCGAACACGACTTGCGTTCCGTCGAGAATCCCGCGATTGACGATACTCTCCACGTCGGCGAGCTGTTGCGGACTCAAGGGGCCGTGATGCGCGAAATCGAATCGCAAGCGGTCCGGCTCTACGAGTGATCCGGCCTGATGCACATGCTCACCAAGGACCTGGCGCAGCGCAGCGTGGAGCAGATGCGTCGCGGTGTGATTGCGCTCGGTGTCGCGACGACGATCGCGCGGAACCGTCGCCCTCGCTTTTCCAAGCTGCACGGTGCCCGCGACTTTTCCGAGTGCAGTGATCCGTCCGTCGACCTTTCGGACTTCGTCGACGTCGATGCTCCATCCCTCGCCCTTGATCTCGCCGCGGTCGGAGATCTGGCCGCCCGATTCGGCATAGAATGGCGTCTCGCGCAGGATCACGGCGGCGCGACCGTCCGGCAAATCCTGCTTGGCGAGAACGGTGGTGGTGACGTCGAGCGAGTCGTAGCCCGTGAACGTGTTGATCCCGTCGTCAGCGTTGGTAACCTGACCCGTCCCCTGAATCGAAGGCGTGCCGATGCCAAGCGTGCCTTCCCCCGTAATCCATTTCCCGCCGGCGAGCGCATCCCCGGCCACTCCGACCTTCTTTGATCGCCGCTCTTCCTGCGATTGCGTACGCTGCGCCTGAAGCGCGGCCTCGAACCCCGCGATGTCGACAGAATATCCGCGTTCGCGAGCCATCAGCTCGGTGAGATCGATCGGGAATCCGAACGTGTCGTAGAGCTTGAACGCATCTTCGCCGGCGATCGTGCCGTGGATCGCCGTCGACCCCTGAGTAGTTTTCTCGGGCGCGAGCTCGTCGAAGCGGCGCATCCCGCCCTCGATCGTCGCCAGAAAGCGCTCTTCTTCCGCGCGCGTGGTATCGATGATGTGCTTCGATCGGTGGCGCAGCTCGGGATAGACGTCGCCCATCTCGTCGATGACGACACGCACCACTTCCACCAGCGTCGGTTGACGGCGGCCGAGCAGCCAGGCGTGGCGCACCGCACGACGGAGAATTCTGCGCAGCACGTAGCCGCGACCCTCGTTAGAGGGGAAAACTCCGTCTGCCAGAAGAAACGCTACCGCGCGACTGTGATCCGCGATGACGCGAAACGATGCGCCTTTCTCGCCGCGATCGTATTTCTGCTTGACGGTCTTTGCGACCGCCTTGATGAGCGGTTGAAAGAGATCGGCGTGGAAATTGTTCGATTCGCCCTGCATGATCGCGGCGATGCGCTCGAGACCCGCCCCCGTGTCTACCGACGGTTTCGGAAGAGGCACCAGCGTTCCATCGGGCTGTCGATCGAACTGCATGAAGACGAGGTTCCAGAATTCGAGGAACCTTCCTGCCTCCGCTCCCTCGACGAACGCATCCTTCGAGAACTCCTCGCGCATGATCTCTGTCCACTGACCCTTGGCGCCGGGCGGAAGCGCAAAATCCTTGGCGATGTGTGCCAGGTCCACGAAGATCTCGGTGCACGGACCGCACGGTCCGGTGTCGGCCATCTGCCAGAAGTTGTCATGCGCGCCGAGTCCGTAGATGCGCGAATCCGGAAGTCCGGCGATCTCGCGCCAGAGAGCGCGCGCCTCGTCATCTTCTTCGTAGACCGTGACGCGGATGTGCTGCGGATCGAGCTTCAGCTCCTTCGTGACGAACTCCCAGGCGAAGCGAATCGCGTCGCGCTTGAAGTAGTCGCCGAAGGAAAAATTGCCGAGCATCTCGAAGAACGTGTGATGCCGCGCGGTGTGGCCGACCTGCTCGAGGTCGTTGTGCTTGCCGCCGGCGCGCACGCACTTCTGCACGGTCGTGGCGCGGCGCGTGCCTCCCGGAGGCTGTTCCTGCCCGAGAAACACCTTCTTGAACTGCACCATCCC
>DASWGL010000543.1:0-1997 GCA_036393735.1 Gemmatimonadaceae bacterium
ATGAGATGCGGATAGCCGCTCTCTCGTGCGGTGTCGATGATGTCGGTGTAGAGCGCTCGGGCGCTGCTCTCGAGCTGTGCTTCGGGAGCCGCGACCGCGCCGAACATCACTTCACCGTTGTGCGCACCGCGAATCGATCCACGCGCAAAGGCGACGGCGGGAACCGGCGACTCCCACAGCTCCATGTCCAGATCGCCGAGCGGTTGTGCGGTGACGTGAAGAAGCGGCTGTTCCGCGTCCGCAGCGACATCGAAACAAATGCCGCCGAGGATGCCGTGAAGAGAAGCGACGTCGCGCCGGGCTGCGTGGCGTGGGGAAAGAGGTATCGTTTCGAGTGACGTGATCTCGAGACCACTTCTCTGGTTTATCGCCATCGCTCTTTTGGGAATCCTCTTCGTCTCCTGGTGGGCAGGAGCGTACCCTGCCAGGGTAGCTGTCATCAATCAGAATGCTGCGGTTCGCGATCTGGTGCTGCTGGTCGGCGGCCGGCGGATCGAGATCGGCGAGATGCGCGCCGGCGAGTCGCGAATCGTCAGGATTCCCTCAGGTGAGCCGCTGGAGGTCCGATTCACCGGCTCGCGTCCGCGCGTGTGGCGCTCACCCGAAACCATCCCTCCCGGAGCCTCGGTCGTGCTATACCTCGCACCCGACGATCGCGTCATGATGCGCGACCGCATCGGCGCGCGGTGACTCCATTCAATCGGGAAACCGCGCGTGGACACCGGATTGCACCCCTGAAATGCACATCGCAGCATTCTGAGTGCGCTCCTCGCCGGTGAACCGGAAGCTGGAGCACCGTCAATAACAACGCATGTGATCAAGGAGATCTCAATGGGATTTTGTGGAAGTTGTGGAAAACCGATGACGGCAGACAAGAAGTTCTGCGGGTCGTGTGGTGCGGCGAGGCAGAGCGACGCGACAGTACAGCCGCAATCGCAGCCGCAACCCAACGCCGTCGTGGCGAAGTCCGGGAGCCCTGCACTGAAGATCATCCTCGTGGTCATCGCCCTCGGTTTCGGCCTGGCCGTGCTCGTGGCAGGTGGCGCTGTTTACTTCGGAAAGAAGAAGGTCGACCAGTGGCGGCGTACGCACGATGTCGCCAGCGCGAACGATCCGGCGTCTCCGTCCGGCGCCACTGCGGACAGAACCTCGAGCTCTCGTCATGGTGAGGGCATCACTCTCCTCACGAAAGAAGAAGTGGGAGAGATCATCGGCGAGCCAGTCACATCGATCGAGAGCAACAGCCCGTCGCATGCGACTTACAAAACCGCGAACCTGTACATCGACGCCGGAATTGAAATCGAGCGCAAGGATGACGAGGCAGATGCCATCCGGGAAATGGCCGCCGAACGCACCGTGACCAAAACGTTCGGTGGCACAGGCAACGCCGTGCCCGGCCTCGGAGACGACGCAATCTACGGCGCATACAACTCGCTAGTCGTCAGGAAGCACGATGTCGTGCTGACGATCACTCCGCCGAAGCTCGCAATGGCCGCGCAGGCGGCGCAGACCACCAAAATGATGTCCGAGGCCCCGGGCTCCGACGCTCAGGTCAAGGATATCGAGAAACTCTCGGGGATGATGAAGGGAAGCCAGGTCACAAATTCGCTGGCAAAGCCCGACGCAGTCAGCGGCGCCGTCGATCTCATCAAGCACGCCGCCACGGAGCCGGAAAACGAATACGACACGAAGGCGCGACTCATGGCCCGGCAGTTGGCGGAAAAAGCGCTCGCGAAGATCGGCCCATGACGTCGACGAAAAAGTTGGAACGAAGGGAAGTGAATCATGGATAGATCATGTGCATCGTGTGGGAAACAACTTCAGGCCGATCAGGGATTCTGCGACTCTTGCGGTAAGGCGTGGGTCTCGCCCGCACCGAACGCAATCCCCTCTGCCGACGCACCGGGGGCGCGCCCGCGTAGCTCGAACAAGCCGCTGCTGCTGGCGATCGTCGTAATCGTTGCGCTGGCCGCGCTTGGAGCGGGCGGATGGTTTGT
>DASWGL010000544.1:0-9255 GCA_036393735.1 Gemmatimonadaceae bacterium
GCACGACCAACCCTTCGGCGGAAACGAGGACTGTATCACCCACCTCACGAACGACAGCCGTACCCAGACTCGGCGCTGTATCGCCAGTCGCCAGAGAGTGCGGCACCGGAAACGCGGGAGTCCCATCCGAAAAGCGCACTCGAATTCGCGCCCCAATCCCCGCTATTGCTTCGATCAGAACCGCGCCATGGTCGGCGCGCATCATTATGCCGCCGGGGACGCGGTCGTACCCGCGTGAATTGCCAAGGAAGGTGTAGGTGGCCTGCTGCGCCTGAAGTCCACTCGCCGGCTGGGCAGCTGTCGCGTTCGCCTGCGCCGTGAGCGGCTGGCGCGCCACAATCGCGAGCGCGAGAAATGCCGCCGCTTTCCTCAGCGTGGCCAGACTACCGGTAAGTTTGCGCAATCTGATGACTCTCTGATGTTGTACGGGCGAATCAAAGCAACCGCTTCAACATGACGGCGGATCTTCGAAGTAAGTGGCAGGGACCTTAATTTAAGACACGGAAACCGACGCCTCAATGCGCGCCTCGATCCCGAGCAGTTGCCCGGCGACAACAAAGTCTGGCGAACGATCAAGCACGAGTTGGCGTTTTTCCGCATTCCTGGTCCGACATTGCAGCTCACGCCAGGAAGCAAATTCTTTCTCGCGTACTATTAGGGAGATGGAAATCGTGCGTCGTGCCCTGATACTCGCGACCGTGACGACACTGGCCGCTTGCAGCCGTGGAGCGTACGCGCCGCCAGTTCCGAATCCGGCACCTTTCGGCACGGACAGCACCACCTGGGCGCTCGTGAAGTCCTTGGCTCCAGTGCTCTACCTCCAGCGTGACGAGCCCTTTCCGCTCGATCGGGTCGTTGCCGTCGTCCATCCAACCGAGCCAATCATCGCCTATCATCTTCTATGGCGACACGACGTGAATGGCCAGTGGCTGCCGTGGGCCAAACCTTCGGACGAAGAGGTGGCGTACGTAGGCTACGATCCCAATACCCGCGCGCCGACCCAGGTATGGGCTTACTGGCACGGAACCCTGCTGCACACGCTCTGGCTGAATCGCGGTACCGCCGAGATCGATGTTCAATGGGGCAAGCACGGATCTCTGCCGAGGGGGATCGACACGAAAGATCTGCCTCCGGCGAAGACCCTCAATTCCTTCTACGCCTACGAGATCCTGCTCATTCCCGACATTCTCCTCGGCAAGCTCGTTCACGGCGGACCGACTGGTTTCTTTCACAGCTTCCGCCGGTACAGGGATTTTTCCAAGGCAGTGCCGCTCGTCGACAAGCTTGACCTCGTCGTAAAGACCGATGATCCGCGCGATGCGCTGCACGCTGTTTTTGGCCGGCTATACTCGAATAAGCGGTGGTGGCCCTGAGGAGTAATCCAAGCCGCCGGTTGAGCACCCCAGAGGAGATGGCGTCGGCTCAGAG
Source organism: Gemmatimonadaceae bacterium (assembly GCA_036393735.1). Lineage (GTDB taxonomy): Bacteria > Gemmatimonadota > Gemmatimonadetes > Gemmatimonadales > Gemmatimonadaceae > UBA4720. The sequence continues at coordinate 1,429 of DASWGL010000544.1, forward strand.
ATTGTAATGACCGCGCCCTTCACCGGCGATGCGAAGCAGAACGGCGACCGACAGCCAGCTCGCGAGCATCATCGATCCACCGTAGCTGAAAAACGGAAGCGGAATTCCCACGATCGGCATGAGGTTGAGTGTCATCCCAATGTTGACCCCAACATGGACGAGCCACGACGACATGAGGCCGTATGCGACAAGGCTCGAGAATGAATCGTTCGCGCGAGAAGCAATCCCCGTTGCCCGCAGCAAGAGCGCAAGGAACAGCGTCAGGGCAACGGCGACTCCGATGAAGCCAAGCTCCTCGCCGACAACCGCAAAAATGAAGTCGGTATGTTGCTCGGGAAGAAAACCGCTCCGTTTTTGCGTTCCCAGCGTGAACCCGTTACCGAATAGTCCACCGGACCCGATTGCAATCTTCGATTGCAGCACATGGTAGCCGGATTGTCGCGGGTCCGCGGTCGGATCGATGAACACCTTCAATCGATTCTGCTGGTAGGGCGCCATCTTCTCCCACATCATTGGTGCGATCACGCCCGTGGCGACGTTGAGCACCATTAGAACGATTCCCTCGATGAGGTACGGACGATACCAGAGAACGAGCGCGAGCAGAATGAAGAACCACGCGCCCCAGAGTCCCACGCTGAAGGAGAGCAATAGACTGATTGCGGGGCTCGCGATGAGAAGGAGCATCGGCCATGCGACTCCCGACCAGTAGAGCATCCCGAAGAAAATTCCGATGAAGACGATGCTCGAGCCAAGGTCAGGCTGAAGCATTATGAGCAACCACGGGAGCCCGACGACCAGCGCTGGCTTCCACAAGTCCAGGAGGGATTTCGGAGACAGCGGCGATTCAGAAAGCACTTTGGCCAGCATCAACACGACGGTGAGCTTGGCGAATTCGGCGGGCTGGCCAAGCCGGTGGCCCCCAATGGCGAGCCAGCTTCTGGTGTGACCGTTAGCACCTGAGCCGACGCCGAGAACGAGGAGGGAGAGCAGAAGCGCCAGCGTGAACAGGTAGGCTGGCCATGTTGCCCATCTGATGAATCGAACGGGCATCTTCAAGAGCCCGTAAGTCGATACTACGCCGATCAATAGCCACATTGCCTGTGACTTGTAAGCGGACGCCGCTGCGGTTTTGATGTCCGTTTGTCCAGCGGAATAGACCATCGCCAATCCAAACAACGACAGCAGGGCCGTTATCGTTGCCAGCTGGGAATCGATTACTACGCCTCGCAGAGCCTTCACGACGCTATTCCTCCCCGGGATTCGATGATCGTCTTACACGGGGCCCAGAGGGAGAGTAAGCGCAGTCCAGCGGCTTCGAGAGCCGAACGCGCAATCTTTACGGGATCTTAGCGCCATGACGCGGGTGAGGCGGGATGCGCCGGCGTAATCCCGTGTCCTACATCAGCGATCGCGATAATCCCACCGATCGAGCGACGTTCGGCTGATCCCCTAACGCCTCTAATTTGACCACTGTACCGGGGCGTAAGATTCGTACTCTTGCGCGTTTTCGCGGGCGATAACTATTTAGTCTGGCTCCGGCCGATCTCATCGGCCGCCTCCAAATCCCGCCCAAGGAGGGCCAATGCGTACGCGTTCCACTCGCTTCATCGCGGCCGTCGCAATTCTGTCCGTCGTTCCCCTCGCCGCGCGATCGCAGACGGATCCTTCGCTCAAGCTGAGTACGACCAATCCCACCGCCGCCGCGGAATTCCGCGCGGGAATGAGGGACGCGCAGAACGTCTCCTTCGAGTCCGCCACTGCGCACTTCAAGGCGGCGATCGACGCCGATCCCAGTTTCGGACTCGCGCGTGTACTCTACGGCGGCGGCGGCCTGCTCGACCCCAGTCAGCTGAATACCGAGCTGACTCGTGGTGTCGTCGATGCCGCGCGCGGCACCAACAACGAGCTCATTCTAGCCGCAGCGTACCGCGAGCAAGCACTCGGCCATACCGACGCGGCCAACGCGCTCTTCCGCGCCGCATCACAGCTGATGCCGGCCGACGAACTGATCGCGTGGTTGGCTGCCGGCGGGTTCGGCGCACCGCTCCCGGCGACGCGCGACTTCGTCACGCGCCATCCGAATTATCCCCTCGGGTACAACTCGCTTGCGTACGGAGCGTGGGCCGGCGGCGATCGCGCTGCTGCACTCGCTGCCGCGAAACGTCAGATGGAGCTCCTGCCGACCGCACCCAATCCGCACGACACCTACGCCGAGATTCTACAGTGGAATGGCAACTTCGCCGACGCCGCTGCACACTACAAGGCGGCCACGACGCTTTCGCCCAAATTCCCCGAAGCGTACGCGGGACTTGCCGAGGTAGCCGCTCTGCAAGGGCAGTACGACCAGGCGCGAACGTATCTGAATCAGGCGATCGCCAACGCCTGGACTCCGCAGGAGAAGCTTGGCTACATGCGGCAGATTGTCGGCACCTATGTGTTGCAGGGCGCGCCCGCTGATGTGACCAAAGCGCTGGAGGCGGCGATCGCCGAGGCAAAAGCGCAGAAAGACGCACGGGAGACGGCCATATTGTACTCGCAGCTCGCCACAGTGCAGGCCAACGCCGGCAATGCGAACGCCGCGCATCAATCGATAGCGACCGCGAAAGCGGCGAGCGGAGACCCCTGGCAGGTCCACTATTTCCCTGGGGTGGCGCACGGTCTCATGAAACATTGGGCGCCAGCGGGGCAGGAGCTTGCCGCTCTGAAAGCTCAAGCCGCCGCCGATCCGAGCAGTGTGCCCGGTGACCGGGTGCCCGCACTCGAAGGCTATCTACTGACGCAACAAGGGAAGCCAGCCGATGCGCTGACGATTCTAATGAAGGCTGACACGACCAGCATCCTGATCATGAATCGCATCGCCGAGGCTCACGCCGCGCTCGGTCACCCGGCGGAAGCGGCGGCGTGGAATAACAGGGTCAACACGAACTACGCGCTCAATCTCATGGATTTCACAAACGTGAATTCGCGACGCAGGGCGAAGCTGGAAACGGCGAGCCGCTGAACCCTAACATCATAGGAGGACCGTATGCCAACGTACATCTCGATGCTGCGCTACACGCAGCAGGGAATCAGCGCGATCAAGAATTCCCCAGCGCGAATCGACGCAGCCAAAGACGCCTATCGTAAGGCGGGTGGCGAGCTCAAGGCTATCTATCTAACCCTGGGGCAATATGACCTCGTCGCAATCGCCGAGATGCCGAACGACGAGGCCGTCGCCCGGATGGCGTTGGCGTTCGGAGCGCAGGGAAACATTCGCAGCGAGACGATGCGAGCGTTTAGTGAAGCGGATTTCAGAAAGATCGTGGGGACGCTCTAAGAAGGAACTGAAGACTACCTGCCGGGGGCTGTGGGCGGGCCGGCTGCGGGATGCGGGCAGAGCTTGAACACATCTGCAGCCCGCGACCATCAACTGGCACGCCGATCGCCCCAAGCAGGTAGTCTTCAGTTGATTCTTCTGCAGATAATCTTCCGTCACCTCGCGTCTTCAATTGAAATCCTCACCTCGTTTTCTATCGCCACTGCTTCTCGCAGTTGTGGCCGCCGTCGCATTGTCCGCACACTCGCCCTTCCCGGCCGCGCCCAGCGAAAAAGCCACCCCGCTCAATAATGCAGCCTTCGGCGCCGGCGAACGTCTTTCATACGACGTGAGCTTTGGCCGGGTGCACGTAGGACACGGGTCGATGCTGCTGGCCGGGACCGACACAATACGCGGCCACATCGCCTGGCGCGCCATTTTCACTATTTCGGGCGGAACGTTCTTCTTCCGCGTTCGCGATAGTACTGTGAGCTGGTTCGATACCGCGACTTTGTCCTCTCTCCGATTCGTGCAGCATATACGGGAAGGACGCTATCACGCCGATCGGGACTACACGATCTACCCCGAGCGAGCCACCTACGCGCGCCTCGATAAGCCAGAGGTCCCGTCGGTGCATGAGCCACTCGACGACGCTTCTTTTCTCTATTTCCTGCGTAGCATTCCGCTCGAGGTCGGACAGACCTACTCCTTCAATCGCTATTTCCAGCCTGAGGGAAATCCCATCATCATTCACGTCGTGCGGCGTGAGCGGGTGACGGTTCCAGCAGGAACGTTCGACGCGATTGTAGTGCAGCCGCAGATCACGACACCCGGGATCTTCTCAAGGAAAGGACATGCCGAAGTCTGGCTCACCGACGACAGCACCCACATGATGCTGATGCTGAAATCGGGGCTCTCCTTCGGCTCGCTTAATCTCTACCTCACCACCTTCTCGCCTGGAGTCCGCTCACGGTAACACATTGTGCGAGATCGCAGGTCGAACGGCAGCATTGGGTGCTCTGGGCAGGGTCGGCACGAACACACGGCTCACGCTGGGAAGATCTACGAACAACAATATTGCCATCAGAACTGTGCACGCCACGACGGCGGCCATGAGCACCGGTTCCCGATATAGCCCTTCTGGCCGCTGCGCTGCGCTATCCGGGCGGAATCCCACCGCGAGGTAAATCGCCATCACGAATGCTATCAACGGGAACGAGACGATGAGCTCGATGCGGTAGCGCATGGCGAACGCACCGAAAAAGAGCATTGCAGCAGACGCATAAAACACGATCGAGATGAGTAAGCGCTCCTCTGTGATTCCCGCAAACGAGCGGCGGTACGCTATTGCTCGGCTACGATCACCAAGGTGGCGGTACTCAGCGAAGCGCTTGATGGCCATGAAGTAGCTGCCAACCATCCAGTAGCTCACGAGAAGTGAAACCGGTGCGAGCCCGCCCGGATTAACGATGTACCAGCCGACGAGCATCCTCAGCGGATTGTTCACCGCTTCCGAGAGAACATCCACGTAAGGGATATCCTTGCTCCGGATCGGAGGAATGTTGTAGACGCAGCCCATTAACCAGAGAGCGGCGAGTGCCGCGCCGAGCCCGAGCGACAGTGGTGCGCCCACACCAATTCCGATTGCGGCGAGCACCAACCACTCCAGGTACGCGAGCCGAACGCTGACCCTGCCCGACGGTACCGCACGCTGACTCTTCTCGGGATGGTGGCGATCGAACGATGCGTCCAGGATCTCATTGAGGACGTAGTTGCTCGATGCGACCAGGCACACGGCCAGGAGCCCGAGAACGACGCGGATGAGAAAAGCTTCGACGGTCGAGGCGTCGGCGCGGAGGGGAGCAAAGCCCAGGGCAACGACGACGCCGGGCAGCACGAACACATTCTTGAACCAGTGATCCACGCGCGCGATCTCGACGAGACCGCGGATTGTCGAATGACTAGACGGCATCGTTGGCGAGAAGGCGCCCCAGCTCGTCGTAGTCGCCCACTCCCGTCCACCCGGAACCGTGTGATCCCGCGCGATTGATGATGTAACAACGCATTCCGGCGGCGCTGGCCGCGCCAGCGTCGAGTTCGGGCCGATCACCGACATACACTGCCTGATCCGCTCGTACCTCGAGACGTGCGATCATTATCCGAAGTCCCGCCGGATCGGGTTTCAGTCTCCCTACATCAGAGTCCTGCGCGCACACGACCACATCGAAAAGCGCCGAGAGACCCATCGCGGTCAGCTTAGCGGTCGCTGGATAATCGGACAATGCACCGATGCGGATCCCGGCACCGCGGAGTTTTTGTAGACATTCCACTACGCCGGGCCAACGCACCGCCAACATCAGATCTAAAGGAGACCGTTCTATCCAACCTTCGATTGTCCGCCTGACCGCAGCGACTGGATATCCCGAGCGACGCGCCGCGAGGATCAGTTGCCGTTCCCCAAGCATCGCGCCCGCTGGTTCCGCCGAGGCGTCAGCGCGGAGCCGGTCGCTTCGCAGCCGATCATTCCGCAGCTGTTCGTGCGCACCGCGGTATGACCACAGAATCCGGAATGTCGCAACCGCTTCAAGAGGATGGAGTATGTGCGCGCGCACAAGACGGAACAGCATCGCGCGCCGCAGAGTCGACTGGCGATAGAGCGTTCCGTCGACGTCGAAAATAACGGCGGCAACGCTCCCACTATCGCGGCGGGACGACGGCATCGGGGAGCAGAGTGTGCACGGGAGCTTCGCGTCGGAAAAAGACGAATCCATTCCGCTCTCCAATTACTTGAAGCCCGGGCCGCGAACGCCATCGATCAGCCCTATCGAGCTTGCTGACGAAATATGCTGGCCTGTCAATCGGACCGGACAGCAGCCATTCCTCGAAATGCTCGGGTGCGACTCGAGCTGCCCGTGCCGAGTTTTCGGGCGATACTCGCGCGTAGAACAGGTGGGCGTAGCTCTTGAACCCGAGCGGCGCTGTGTAGCAGTCGCAACCACGCAGAGATTCGTAGAAAGCGATTGGAGCTGCCTGCGTGTACCGCTCGACCTTGGGCGCAATCTTGGCGACCGCGAGCGGGACAATTATCGCCGTCGCGGCGAAAAGGATGATGGCGAACCGCTTCTCATCTTTCCGCCTTCGCAGGACTATGAGCGCGACTACAATCGCGGCCAGATACGCTCCACCGACGACGAGATCGAGGAGAGACCATCCTACTGGAACGGCCAGCACCGCTCGAACGAACGGGTCAGGTGTGACGCGCATCGGATCGACCTGGTCGTGCGCGATCATGAGCCCGACAACAGGCAAGGCGAGAAACACGACGGCCCATACGAGCCCGATCGCGATGGCTGCGGGAGTCGAGTAGCGCGGCCACCACGCCCGTTCGACATCGGTGAGCGCGAGCGCCGCCAGAAAAGTGATGGGAAAGTACGCGAGCGACGAGTAGTGGACGATCTTCGTCTGCACGAGAGAGAACACCACCAACACGACAATGAGGAGCGAGATCATCCAGAGTCGGAAGTCACGCACTTTCGGCGGGTCCTCCACGAATCTGCCCAATGCCGAGACCGCGAATACGGACGCAGGAAAGCATCCCAGCGCGAGTACGATGAAGTGGAAGTACCACGGGCCGGTGTGCCCGGCCACGCCCGTGCGGAGAAGCTCGAGCTGACGCGCGACGAAGGCGCCAATGAAGCCATGCGTGCTCGCGCCCTGTTGCGCAACCATTACGTACCAAGGTGCCGCCACGATCACGGCGACAATTGCCCAGACGATCATTGGAGCTATCGGCACGGCCATACTTTTTCTCCGGACAACCCAGACCACCACCCACGTGAGACCCGGGAGCAGGAGCCCGACCGGACCTTTGGTCATTACAGCCAGTCCGATGCTGATGCCCGCAATGAGAAGCAAAGCCCACGGTGAGAGTCCATGTGTCTGCCGCTGATGCTCAAACTCAAAGAGCGCGACGATTCCCGCAAAGATCAGGAGATTGAAAAACGGGTCGATGATTCCGGAGCGGAAGTACAGGTTCGGCAGGAGCGATCCGCCAAACGCAAGCGCCCACCACAGTCCAAACCGGCGATCGACGAGCCGCCGCCCGAGGAGATAGATGCCGACGAGCGTGATGATCCCCACGATCGCATTCGGGAGGCGCGCCGCGAATTCTCCGACGCCAAAGATCCGCATCGACAACGCCTGAACCCACATAAAGAGCGGCGGCTTCTCGGCGAACGGCTGGAATCCGATCTGCACCCGCCGATAATCGCCCGTGACGAGCATCTCGCGCGCAGCTTCGGCGAAATTGATTTCGTCCCAGTCAAAAAGATGCAGTCGTCCCAGCCAGGGGATGAAGCTGAATGTCGCGATGGCGGCGATAAGCGCGCCGTCGCGGACGGCTGAGGCTCGGTTACTGACCGTGAGAGCGGCTACCCAGCTCCAGCGGTATCGACCACGCCAGGCCTGCACCGTGCCCTCCCCCAGCCGCGACCGGCACGACTGTTGTCGACCGGAGCATCTCGACCAGCACT
>DASWGL010000545.1:0-4763 GCA_036393735.1 Gemmatimonadaceae bacterium
ATGAGTGTGGGTCTCCCATCTCGTAGACCAGTTGCTCGGTGACTGTTTGAACCGAGACTCTCCCACCCGTGTTCGGATGCTTCGTCACTATGAACGTGCCGTCAGGTTTGGCCTCAACCACAGGATATCCGACATTCGCCAGGTCGGGAATCGAGCGCCAATCATACAGGCAGTTGCCGCCCGAGCATTGCGCCCCGCACTCGATGATGTGCCCCGCCACGATTCCAGCTGCCAGCTGATCCCAGCTCGTCGCTCCCCAGCCAAATTCATGACGAAGCGGCGCCATGGTCAGCGCAGTATCCGTGGAGCGTCCGGTGATGACTACGTTCGCTCTTTTCCCAAGCGCCTCGACGATCGGCTCGGATCCGAGGTAGGCGTTGGCGGACAGTACGCGGTCTCTCACGGCCAACAGCGGCTCGCCGGTCTCCATGTTGGCGAGAGGATGTCCAGCCGCGATTAGCTGGTCGATACGATCCAGCAGATCGTCGCCGGTGACAACTCCGATCCGGAGTCCGTCCTTCGCTCCGGTTTTCCCTGCCATCGCTTTTACCGCAACAGCGCACGCGGCCGGGTTCACGCCCCCCGCGTTGGCAACGACCTTCACACCGCGTTCGAGCACGGCAGGAAGAACGCTCTCCATCGCACCTATGAAGTCGCGCGCGTAGCCAAGAGACGGGTCGCGCTCTTTCTGCTTCTGGAGAATCGACATCGTGACTTCGGCGAGGTAGTCGAGCATCAGGTAGTCAATCGGCCCGCCTTCCACTTGACGGCGCGGTGCCTCGAGATCATCGCCCCAGAATCCCTGGCCAGCGGCGACGCGAACTACTTTCTTCAACTGCTCTCCTCCGACAGATGCGGAGGGAGCACGAACGGACCGAGGTGCGGTCCCGGATTGTGGAGCGAGGCTCGGAGCGCGAGGCTCAGCATTTCGCGCGTATTCTCCGGATAGACAATCGCGTCGACAAATCCCCGCGCCGCGGCATACCGTGCATCGAGCTGGTGTTCGTAGTCGGCCCGCATCTCGTCCACGGACTTCGCGACGTCGGGATCGAGAACGCCGCCATTTTTCTTGGCGGCCTCCAGCGCTGGTCCGTGCACCGCCTGGATCGCCGATTCGCCTTCCATCACCCCCATGCGGCCGGTCGGCCAGCTGAGGATGAAATCGGGATCGAACCCCTGACCGGCCATCGCGTAGTATCCTGCGCCGGAAGCGTGATTGACGGTGAGAACTATCTTTGGCACACGTGCGGTTGCCATGGCTTCCACGAACCGCGCACCCGCGCGAATGATTCCTTCCTGCTCCGCTTCCGTGCCGACCATAAAGCCCGACACGTCCTGCACGAACAGCAGTGGAATCCCCAGCCGGTCGCAGCGGTCGATGAAGTACGCGACCTTCTCGGCGCTCTCGGTATAGATAATCCCGCCGAACCGCGGTTTCTCGCCCTCGCGACCTTTGATGAGGCCGCGCTGATTCGCGATGACCCCAAGATTGATTCCATCGATTCGGGCGTCGCCGCAGATCATCTCCTTGGCGATGCCTTCCTGAAACTCGTCGATCTCGCCGTGATCCAAGATTGCGCGCAGCACGGCATGCATGTCGTACGACATCCGGTGATCGGCGGGAAGCAGGTCGTATAAGTCTTCTTCCTTGCTGCCTGACTTTCCGGTTCTTGCCTTGGTCCTGGATGTGTTGCCAGACACGCGCGATCTCCCCGTCGCCCGCGTCTCGTCTTCCTCGTTATCCCGCGGCAGGAGCGCGACGGCGCGCGTCGACGTCGGCAGACGCTCGATCAGATCGCGGATCTTGGCGATGCACGCTTCGTCGTCGTCGAGTGCGTAGTGCGCGACGCCGCTGATCTCCGTGTGCGTCGAGGCGCCGCCCAGAGTCTCCGAGTCGACGACCTGTCCGGTTGCGCCCTTCACCAGATTCGGACCACCGAGCCCCATGAACGATGTGCCCTTCACCATGAGGATCACATCCGAGAGCGCCGGCAGATACGCGCCGCCCGCGATGCACTGCCCCATGACCGCCGCGATCTGCGGGATGTGCAGATAGCGCCGCATGATCGAGTTGTAATAGAAGATGCGCGCCGCTCCGTACTGGCCCGGGAAGACGCCCTCCTGATATGGCAGATTGACGCCGGCGGAGTCGACTAGATAAACGATCGGGATGCGGCAGCGCATCGCGATTTCCTGCGCCCGCAAAATCTTCTTGATCGTCTCGGGCCACCACGACCCCGCTTTGACAGTCGCGTCGTTGGCGACGACGACGGTCTCTCGACCGTGTACTCTCACGATCGATGTCACCACCCCCGCCGCGGGAGCCTGACCTTCGTACTGGTCGTACGCGACGAGAAGCCCGATCTCGAGTGTGCTCGAGCCGGGATCGCGAAGGAGCTCAACGCGCTCGCGCGCCGACAGCTTTCCCTGCTGATGGAGCTTCTCGAGCCGCGTGGCCCCGCCCGCCTCGCGGAGCCTTGTTTCGAGCGCTCTCACCTCATCGCTCAGCTCGCGCAAGCGGTTGCTCACTAGGCTTCCTGCTTTTCGCGCGTGGCGAACCACTCCCTGATGTACGCGATCAGCTCACTGGTGGGAGTGCCGGGCCCGAAAAGTCGTCCGATCCCCCGGGCTTCGAGAGCCTCGACATCTTCTTTCGGGATTATGCCACCGCCGGTGATCAGGATGTCGTCCCGCCCCTGCGCGTGAACCAGCTCCTGAACGCGGGGAATGAGAGTCATGTGAGCGCCACTCAGGATCGAGAGGCCGATGACATCTACGTCCTCCTGCACCGCGGCAGTCGCGATCATCTCGGGCGTCTGATGCAGGCCGGTGTAGATGACTTCCATTCCGGCGTCGCGAAGCGCCGCCGCGACGACCTTGGCGCCCCGGTCGTGTCCATCAAGGCCGGGCTTGGCGACGAGAACTCGAATTGGTCTCATAGAGAGTCAAAGTTAGCGGCAGCGCGGCGGGAGCGGCAATCGGGCTTTACTCTTTGCGAGCGACAAGCAGCATCTCTGAAGATGTTCTTCTGAGCGGTCGATCGTCGAATCCTTCAAAGGCCTGTTCTACAACCAGACCAGCATCGGCGAAGAGCTCTGACAATCGTGTGGCCGTGTACAGCCTGATTTTGTGCTCGCGGCCGCCGCTCCGGGAACCCCGCCTCCACGTCGAACGAACCGTCAGCATGCCTGATAGCGGATCGAACTCCCTCTGCTGCGCGAACAGCGTCTTGCCCGAGGTCCACCAGTCGCGTCCGAGAAACCGCGCCATGACTCCGTCTCTGCTGCCGCCGTGCCAGACGAGCACTCCTCCCGGCTTGAGCACGCGCGCGAACTCCCGGACGACGCGCACGTCCTCGGCCGGATGCGCGAAAAAGCCAAACGATGTAAAGAGATTGAGCACCGCATCGAACCGCCTCGCCCAGCGCGCGGGCATTTGTCGCATGTCGCCGCGCGTATAGCGAAGGTTTGCCCCAGTACCGCGCTTGCGGGCGACCTGCAACAATCTGCTCGAGTAGTCGAGACCATCCACATCATAGCCCGCCTCCGCGAGCAAATGCGTGTGTCGCCCCTGTCCACACGGGACGTCCAGTAATCGCGAGCCGACGGGAAGGCCGAGGAGATCTATGAGACGCGCCGCTTCCTGGCGATCGCGCTCGGGCGTGAAGAGGAGACCGTATTCCAGGAGATAGTGGGCGTCGAAGGCAGACTCCCACCACTCGCTCGATTTCTTCAGAAGAAAACTGGCTCGCGGTAGGCGCCGAACACCGTTTCCATCGCGGCGCGGATCTCGTAAAGGGTGCAGTAGGCGCGGGCGCAATCAAGGATGTAGGGCATGAGATTCCGCGACGTAGCGGCAGCCTCGCGCAGCGCACCCAGCTTTTTCTCGACGAGTGCATTGTCTCTCTCGACTCGCATCTTCGCCATCCGCTGCCGTTGCTCGCGTTCTGTCTGCTCCGCGATCTTGAGAAGCTCGATCTCAACCGCCGGCCCGTCAGTTACGAATTCGTTAACGCCGACGGTTACCCGCCGGTGCTGCTCGATCTCCCATTGCTGGCGGGCAGCGGACTCGTTGATCTTGCGCTGCAGCCATCCAGTCTCGAGGCCGCGAACTACTCCACCAACTTCCTCGATCTGCTTGAACAGCATCTCCGCTTCCCGCTCCAGCTCCGTGGTAAGGGTTTCGACGTAATACGATCCGCCGAGCGGATCGATGACGTTGGGTATTCCTGTTTCAAAGGCGAGAATCTGCTGGGTGCGGAGCGCGACCTGCACCGATTCCTCGGTTGGGAGCGCGAGCGTCTCGTCCATGGAATTCGTGTGCAGCGACTGCGTTCCACCCAGGACGGCGGCCATCGCCTGGTAAGCCACGCGCACGACGTTGTTCATGGGCTGCTGCGCGGTGAGCGTCACGCCAGCCGTCTGCGAGTGGAAGCGCATCATTAGCGAGCGCGGATCCTTCGCTCCGTAACGATCCTTCATGTGCCGCGCCCAAATGCGGCGCGCAGCGCGAAGCTTCGCTATTTCCTCGAAGAAATCGTTGTGGATGTCCCAGAAGAAAGAGAGCCGTGGTGCAAACGTATCGACGTCGAGGCCTCGCGCGATCCCGCGCTCCACGTACGTGAATCCATCCGCAAGCGTGAAGGCCAGCTCCTGGGCCGCCGTCGCGCCGGCTTCTCTGATGTGATAGCCGGAGATGGAGATCGTGTTCCACTGCGGAACGTGCTCCGCCGACCACTCAAAACAATCGACGATGAGTCTCAG
>DASWGL010000546.1:0-2877 GCA_036393735.1 Gemmatimonadaceae bacterium
TGCGAGCCCACTGATCGAGAAAAGGCCAGCGATAACGAGAAGCGAGCCGAGCTTCGAGAATGTCATTCTATTTTGTTGAGTGAATTGAACGCGGTTGGAATGGTCGCGCAGGGACTCGAACCCTGGACCTCTGCTGTGTGAAAGCAGCGCTCTAACCAGCTGAGCTACGCGACCGACGAGCACTCTCCCACGTCATCCGCGGGAGCCAGTAAACAGAACCTATAATGCTACAGGCAGGTGCGCCTTCGCGGTAGTAAGGAATGCTCATAAGGTGCGGCGGGAAAAGCGCTTATGACTTCGTGAACTGAATGGGCTCGGTTGCATCGACTCGCGACATCGCCCCCTTTAGAATGTTGCCGCCGTTGAGTTGACCGGTGAACTGGCCGGCGTCCTGGAGCTCGAAAAAAACCTGGAAAACTGTGTTGGTGCCATTGATGATTATGCCCGATATCGCGCACGGACCAGACAAGGGGCAGAACTGCAGGTTCGGAGTGCCGGTCGCCGTGTACGTTCCCGTGATCGTGCCGCCAGATGTCTGAGTGAGGACAACGGTGACGTTCGTGAGGCCCGCGGCGGGGCCAGTCGCGAACCATGTACCTGAAACATCGGTGCTGGCGGGTGAGTTCAGCTCGGGGCCGCAACCAATTGTGGCGATCGCGCCCGCGAGCGCAGCGATGCCGAGCGCGCGGAGGACTCCAGATTTCGTTGCAAACCTTCGGATCATTAGGATGGTCGCGAGATTTGCGACACTATTTGAGGAAAGGGGGAAATGGGCCCTGCAGGACTCGAACCTGCGACCGTCGGATTATGAGTCCGCTGCTCTAACCGACTGAGCTAAGGGCCCTGCGGACGAAATTATCGACGGGGGGCACGCCCGGGCAACCGCGCTATCGTGCATCACCCGTAGTTCAATTCGTGGTCGGGGCGGGACGCAGCGCGATCGCCGAAGCGTACCAGTCGCGTTCCCTGAGCCGCGACCATCGCGACGTACAGCGGATTGAGGATCGCGTATCGCCGCCACAACCTCCTCGGCTCACGGATCAGGCGATACAGCCATTCGAGCCCGGCGTTCTGCAACCCGACGGGTGCTTGAGGGACGGTACCCGCGTGAAAGTCGAACGCCGCTCCGACAGCGACCACCGGCATCGAAAGGGCGTCGCGAAATTCATACGCCCACACTTCCTGCCTTGGACACCCCAGCCCCGCGAACACCAATCGCGCACCGCTGCCGCGAATGTCGTTGACGATCTCCGTTTTCTCGTCAGGAGTGATACAGCGGAATCTCGATGGCTGCGTTCCGGCAATGGAGAGCGTCGGAAACAGTTTCTCCAACCGCTCCCGCAGCTTGGCCAGCACTGACTCGTTGCTGCCATATAGGTAGATCGGGATTCTATCGCGTGCGCATCTCTCGCACAGAGCGAGCATCAACGCCGGACCATAGACGCGCTCCCTGAGATGCGTGGAGTGCAGGAGGTTGAGCGCCCATCGCACCGGTTGTCCATCGGGGACGACCAGGTCGAGCTCGTTGAGGCGGAAGCGTTGCTCCGCATTCAGGACGCCGGTCATCACCCCATGCACTGCCAGCGCAGTGGCGGCGAAGCTCCGTCGCGCCTTAGCTGCGTGAACGATCTGGTCGACGGCCGACTCGTAGTCGACTACATCGACCATCACTCCGAGGACATCACGCTTGCCACGTCTGATCATGTGATTGCGGCCGTATTCGCCGATTCCCAGCGCTCGCGGTTGTGTTCGTAGATCTCCGCGAGGATTATCGGAACATTGCGGCGGATTTTCCATTCAGGATAATGGCTCCTGAATCGCTCGTTGCTGCTGATCCACCAGATATGGTCTCCGACGCGGTTGACGTCGCTGTATTCGGTGGACATAGGGCGGCCCACTATTGACTCGCAAAGCTCGATTGCTTCCATCATGGAGCAGTTGCTGTCGCGCCCGCCGCCAATGTTGTACACCTCGCCAGTCCGGGGCGACGAAAAAAACGCGTTGAATGCTGCAATCAGGTCCGCGCTGTGGATGTTGTCGCGGACTTGTTTGCCACGATACCCGTTCACGGTATAGGGCTGTCCAGTTACGGCGCATTTCATCAGGTAGGCGAGAAAACCGTGCAGAGCCGTGCCCGCGTGATTCGGGCCGGTGAGACAGCCACCGCGAAAGCAGGCTGTCCGCATCCCGAAATACCTTCCATACTCCTGAACTAGAATGTCGGCAGCGACCTTGGAGGCGCCGAAGAGGCTGTGAAGGGTGGAATCGATCGACATGTCCTCCTGGATTCCGTCGGAGTAGGGGTGAGTCGGCTCGATTTCCCAACGCTTCTCGAGCTCCATCAACGGAAGCCGATTGGGAGTGTCTCCGTAGACCTTGTTGGTCGACGTGAAAATGAAAACTGCGCCCGGAGATGAGTGCCGGCTTGCCTCCAGCATCACGGCGGTTCCGTTGGCGTTGACCGTGAAATCCGTCGAGGGATCGGTTGCCGCCCAATCGTGCGAGGGCTGGGCTGCGGCGTGCACGACGAGGGACACGTCGCGGCCGTACTTCCCGAAAATCTTCGAGATCGCCAGCTGATCGCGAATGTCGGCGTGGAAGTGCGTGTACTTCTTGCCGAGCCGTTGCTGAAGTCTCGCCAGGTTGGCTGACGTTGACGCCTCGTCGCCGAAGAAGCGACGACGCATGTCGTTGTCGATTCCGACGACGTCCAGTCCTCGCGATTCGGCGAAGAAGACGGCGGCCTCGGATCCGATCAGGCCGGCAGATCCACTGATGATTGCGACGCTCATTGAAACGAAATGCTCCACCGCGGCTCGATCGCTACCTTGATCCGACCCTCGAACCCTGTGTGAGTTGCCCCGATGACGTGCTGAT
>DASWGL010000547.1:0-6413 GCA_036393735.1 Gemmatimonadaceae bacterium
ATGCGCAGAGCCCTTGATCCAAAGGATCGAGGGCTCTTTTATTGCCTTCGATCCAAAGATGCCTGATCTCGCGCACCACCTCTCACGACTGCTCCAGTCGTATACCTATCCAGTACTCGTGGCGCTGGTGCTCCTCGAGAGCGTCGGCATCCCGCTGCCGGGCGAGATCGCGCTGGTGACGGCGGCCGCGTACGCGTCACTGGGCCACATTTCTATCTACATCGTCATCATTCTTGCCGCTGTTGCCGCGATCGTCGGCGGAATTCTGGGCTACTGGATCGGAATCAGGGGCGGGCTCCCGCTCGTCGTGCGGTACGGCGGCTACGTCGGCGTGAGGAGATCCCACATCGAACGGACCCACGCTTTTTTCGAGCGGAACGGAGCGAAAACGATTCTGTTTGGGCGGTTCATTGCGATCTTGCGCACGTGGGCGGCAGTGGTCGCGGGTGCTGCATCCATGTCGTTCACGAAGTTCGTGATCTATACGAGCATCGGCAGCATCGTCTGGGCGATCGTGTTCGGGTTCCTCGGCTATAATTTCGGACGTGACCTGCCGCTGCTCGAGAAATACATCTCGCGCGCGAGCTTGGGAGTCCTGATACTCGGCACGGTGGGAATCGCGGTTTTGCTGATCATTCAGCGAAGAAAATCCAAAGCAGAGCGCCCATTGGGCGCGGAACCATCTGCGACGATAGAAAACCACGCCGATCTCTCGTGACAAAATCGGTCAATCGGCTAAATTGGAACCACGCCCGGGTGGCGGAATCGGTAGACGCACGGGACTCAAAATCCCGCGGCCTATGGCCTTACGAGTTCGAGTCTCGTCCCGGGTATAAGGAAGAATGGCACCGGAAGCTCACGTTCCGGTGCCATTCTCTGTATGTCGTGAGCATGCCCCTAATTGCCGCTCGGCGTCCGGGTGGACACGTAGATGTCCGTACCACCGAAACCGCCGGTACGACTCGAGGCGAAGAGCAGCGTTCGACCATCGCTCGACAGACTAGGCTGCTGCTCGGCTGCCACGGAGTTCAGTGGGCTTCCGAGATTTGTCGGTGTAGGCCAGGGGTCGTGGACGCTGCGGCGAGTGGACGTCCAAAGGTCGTTCCCGCCAATCCCACCGGGGCGGGTCGAAAAGAAAAAAATCTCTCTTCCATCTGTTCGCAGCGTCGAGCCCTGATCGGTGGCAGTCGGGTGGCTGATCTCGGAGACCAGAGTCGCGGGTCCACGGGTCTCACCGTCTCGGGTCAGCGGGGCATAATAGATGTCCGCGGTCCCGCCCAGTGGCGCCCTGTTGAAATAGAGGTTGGCGGCCCCGTCCTCCGCGCTCTGTAAATACTCCGCTCCTGCCTCAGACGCGCCCGTGTTCACGTCGGGGCCGAGCCCCACCGGGGATTCCCAGCCGAGGTCGTCCTTCGGGTTGGCTCGGTGAGAGACGTAAAGGTCGGTCAATCCCTGTCCGCCGGGCCGATTGCTCGTGAAGAAAAGCATGTGTTCGTCGATCGAGAGGCCGGGTCCGCTCTCGGTGAACGCTGTGTTGACGACGGATCCGAGCTTCACGGGCGGTTCGTCCCACGAGCAATCGGAGCAGGCGCGCCGCGCCACCCAAAGGTCGAGCGAGCCATCTCGGTCTGAGCCGAAGAAGAGAGTACGTCCGTCTTTCGAGAGTGTCGGCCCCTGCTCGTTGGCGGAAGTGTTGATCGTCGCTCCGAGGTTCACCGGCGTGGACCACTCGGAGCCGGCGAAACGTTGTGCCTGGATGTGGAGTCCGACCATTGGTGGCGCGTCGGAGTCCGATCCGCATGACAGAGAGGATAACGCACAAACGACCAGCGCGATGAATCGGGTTTGCGAGACAATCATGAGGCCTCCTGCGTCTGAGTCCACGCCGTGCATTTGGAAATGCTCGCGGTCTCGCGATCGCGCTAGCGTCGGGAGGAGGCGTCAGTGTGAACGCGATAGGCGTCCCAAAATAAGCGCGCGCTGGTTAATCCTTCAAGGTTCACTGGGCGCCAGCGACGGCCTGCGCCCACGAATTCTCGCGATGGTCTTCTTCGTGAAGCCACGCACTCTGTCTGGCAGCTCATCAAAGTACGTGTAGAACACCGGAGTCACGTACAGCGTCACGAGCTGCGAGAACGCCAAACCTCCAACCACCGCGACTCCGAGCGGACGGCGCGCCTCCGCACCGGCGCCTCGTCCAAGCGCGATCGGCAGCGTCGCCATCAGCGCCGCGAACGTCGTCATCATGATCGGACGGAAGCGCACGCTCGCCGCATGAACGATTGCCTTCTCGGGCGTGATGTGCTGCGTTCGCTCGGCTTCCAGCGCAAAGTCGATCATCATGATGGCGTTCTTCTTCACGATACCGACCAGCAGTATCAGGCCGACGAATCCATATACGTCGAGCGGCATCCTGAAAATGAACAGCGCTACGAGTGCGCCAAAGGCGGCGAAGGGAAGTCCGGTGAGAATCGTTGCCGGATGGATGAAGCTCTCGTACAGAATCCCGAGCACCATGTAGATCACGAAGATCGCAAGAATCAGCAGCGCGAGAAGTCCCTGCTGGCTCGCCTGGAATGCCTGCGCGGTGCCAGAGAACGCGGTCGTGATTGTTGAGGGAACGGTGGTCGCGGCCGCCGCTTCCACCGCGGCGGTCGCCTGCCCAAGCGCCACACCAGGGCGCGTGTTGAAGGAGATCGTCACGGAGGGCAGCTGCCCGGAGTGGGTGATTGCCAGCGGGCCGACATTCTGAGTCAGGTTCGCGACTGCGCTTAGTGGCACGAGATCGCCCTTGTCCGATCTCACATACAGCATTCGCAGCGCGTTGATGTCGCGCTGGAACTGTGGCAAAAGCTCCATCACCACCATGTACTGGTTGTTGGGCGTGTAGATCGTGGAGACCTGGCGTGATCCATACGCGTCGTACAGCGCGCTCTCGATCTGCTGCGCGGAAACGCCGAGTGATGCGGCGCGGTCCCGATCGATAAGGACGTTGACCTGAGGATTGGCAATCTGAAGGTCGCTCGTGACGTCCTGGATTTGCGCAATGTTCCGCATCCGTGCTTCCATCCTCTTCGCCGCGGAGTCGAGCGCTTCGATGTCGGGGCTCTGAAGGGTGTACTGATAAAGACTCTTCGCCGAGCGAGCGCCAATTTGAATGGCTGGTGGCACCTGCATGAAGACGTTGAGGCCGGGAATTCCGGACAGCTTTGGACGCAACTCGTTGACGATCTCATCCGCGGTCAGCCTTTGATTACGCGGCTTGAGTCCCATGATGATTCGTCCCTGGTTGCCACTCCCGCCACCTGAGCCGACCGACGACATGAAGCCCGCGATGTTCGGGTCCTGCGCGACGATCGCGGCGACTTGCTGTTGGCGTCTCACCATGTCGGGGAACGATGTGCCCTGCGCCGCTTCTGTCGTAGCGACGATCTGCCCGGTGTCCTGGGTCGGTATGAAGCCGGTCGGAACGACTTTGAACAGAATCACGGTGCCGACGAGAATTACCAACGAGAACATCAGCGCGGCGAACCGGTGGTCCATCACCCAGTTGAGACTCGACTCGTAGCGGCCGAGGATTCGTTCGTAGATGCGCTCGGAGGCGTTGAACAATTGGCCATGCTGGTGTGACGGCGGCTTGAGGAACCGGCTGGCGAGCATCGGGGTGAGCGTCAGCGACACGAACCCGGACACGAGAATCGCCGTTCCGATCGTGACGGCGAATTCGTGGAAGAGGCGTCCGAGAATACCGCCCATGAACAACAGCGGGATGAACACCGCGGTCAGCGACATCGTCATCGCGAGAATCGTAAACGCTACCTCGGCCGAGCCCTCGTACGACGCCTTCATCGGATCCTTACCCATCTCCATGTGGCGGACGATGTTCTCGAGCATCACGATCGCGTCGTCGACGACGAACCCGACAGCCAGCGTGAGTGCCATCAGCGACAGGTTGTCGAGCGAGTACCCGAACAGGTACATCACCGCGAACGTGCCGATCAGGGACATCGGCAGCGCCAGGCTGGGGATGATAGTGGCCGAGATGTTCCGGAGGAACACGAAGATCACCATGACCACGAGGAATAGTGTGAGCATCAGCGTGAACTTCACGTCGTTCACGGATTCCTCGATTGGCAGCGACCGGTCGTAAAGCGTCTTGATATCCACGCTCGGCGGAATCTGTGCGCGCAGCGAAGCGAGCAGGTCCTTCACCCCATTCGCGACCGCGACGGTATTGGTTCCGGGCTGGCGCTGGATCGCAAGCACGACCGCGCGATCGCCGTTGTACCAGCTCGCGACCTTGTTGTTCTCGACATCGTCGAGAACGTTTCCGATCTCGTCGAGGTGAACCGGAGCACCGTTGCGATACGCCACGACCATCCGTCGAAACTCCGACGCATTCTGCAGCTGTCCGTTGGCCTTGATCGTCGAAGCTCTGTTTGGCCCCCAGAGGGTGCCGGTTGGCATGCTGACGTTCTGACTTCCGATTGCGTCGGCGACCTCATCGATGCCGATACCGCGGTTGGCGAGAGAAGTGGGATCGAGCTGCACGCGAACGGCGTACTTCTGTCCGCCGAAAACCTGGACCTGCGCGATGCCTGGTACCATCGAGATGCGCTGCGCCAGGAACGTCTCGCCGTATTCGTCGAGCTGCGAGAGAGGCATCGTCTTCGATGTCAGCGCGAAATAAAGAATTGGCTGGTCCGCGGGATTTACCTTACGGTAAGACGGTGGCAGAATCCCGAGCGGAAGACTGCGTAGCGTTTGCGAGATCGCGGCCTGTACGTCCGCAGCGGCGGCGTCGATGCTGCGATCGAGCGAGAACTGGATCGTGATAGACGTTGAGCCGAGCTGGCTCGACGACGTCATGTTGTCGATCCCGGCGATCGTCGAGAATTGCTTCTCGAGCGGTGTGGCGACCGCGGCCGCCATTGTTTCGGGGCTGGCGCCGGGAAGATTGGCGTTCACCTGAACGGTAGGGAAGTCGACTGACGGGAGATCGCTCACCGGCAGTCTGGTGTACGCGACACCTCCGAAAAACAGAATACCGATCATGACCAACGCGGTCATGACGGGCCGACGAATGAATAGCGCGGTCATTTCTGAACTCCCTTTATCGCGACCTTTGATCCGGGGACAAGACGCGACTGACCGTCGACAATCACGCGCTCGCCGTCCGTCAGACCACTCGCGACGACGGCGACGGAATCGACTGTGCGCGCGACCTGAACTGGCCGCTGTCTGGCGGTGCCCGCCGTATCGATTATGTACACGTAGGTCCCCTGTTGTCCCGTCAGCACCGCTGGCGCCGGGAGTGTCAGGGCATTCGGATCGACGTACAATTGCAGCGCGACGCTCATGTATTGCCCTGGCCACATCGTGCCCTCGGGATTGGCGAATCGCGCCTTTAGCAAGACGGTTCCCGTCGTTGAATCGACGTTGTTATCTACGAATGCGAGCGTCCCTTGTAGTGGCACGCCGGATCCCTCCGAGGGTGTCGCCCGCACGAGCAGTGCATTACCGCCCCGATAGTACCTCTGAATGTCGGGGAACTGGCTTTGCGCGACAGAAAACCTGACCAGGATCGGCTGGATCTGGTTGATCACCACGAGCGGCGGGGTGCTGTTCGCTTTGACGAGATTCCCTTGCCGAACGAGCAGGCTTCCGGTCCGCCCGGAGATCGGCGCCCGGATCGTGGTGTTCGCAACATCGAGTGCGGCTTTCTGAACGTTGGCACGGTCTGCAACGACGGTCGCCGCCGCGGACGCGGCGTTCGCTTCGGCCTGATCCGCCTGCGAGCCGGTCACGTATCCTTCCTTGACCAATGCGGTGTAACGCACGGCGTCACGCTGCGCACTCACGGCCATCGCCTGGTCACGTGCGAGCTGCGCCCGCGCCTGGTCCAGCACTGCTACGTACGGGCGGGAATCGATCTCGAACAGGACCTGGCCGGCCTGCACCGGCTGGCCTTCCGCGAACGTAACGCGGTTCAGAATTCCATTGACCTGGGATTCGACCGCTACGGTCTGCATCGGCTCGGCCACTCCGTTGGCGTTGACGACGTAAGGAATCGAGGCGCGTTTCACCGTCGTCACGCTGACGGGGACCGAAGGCTGCCGCGGAGGATCGTTCTTGGAGCATGCGGCAATCGCGCAGAGCGCAACGGCGGCGGCGCACGCGGAGAAGGTGCGTGCGTTCATCGATTGCCTGGATTCGGAAGTGGACGAGACACGGTTGAATCAGAGGAGAATACGAAGGGAGCGTCGCCGTGTACTCCAAGTACCCCGGCGTCGCGGGCGAGTTGCGCCAGCGAAGTGTACCATTGCCAGCGCGATTGAACCTGTTGCGCTCTCGCGTTGGCGAGAGCTGTCTGGGCGGTAAGGAGATCGATAATGCTGCCGACTCCTTCGCGA
>DASWGL010000548.1:0-5249 GCA_036393735.1 Gemmatimonadaceae bacterium
TTCCTCGACCTTCAGCGCCTGAGAGCTGAAGGCCAGGCGTTCATGGAAACGATCTCGCGCGAAAGTTACCTCGCCTACGCGGGACTCAAGAAAACGGCGGAGCTCCAGCCGATCTACGAGAAGTACGAAGACATACTCGGCGAGGAGGCCCTCGAGCTTACGCTCGATGCGTTCCGTTCGACAACGGAGAATACGGACGAAAGGAGATCCGCCCAGGCGCTGCTCGAGTGGGAGATCGAGACGCAATCCGCGAAGCCGCTGGCCGCGCTCGACGAGCGCGAGATCGAGTGGGAGAATTCCGCGGTAATTCGCTCGCCCGATGGGCGCGTGATTCAGTACCAGGCAGCTCCGATCGAGATCGCCAACACCAGCGATCGTGCGCTGCGACTGGCGCTGGACAAGGCGAGAGCGAAGCTGGTGGAGGAAGAGCACGCGCCGATGCGGCTGGAGAGGCTGCAGCGCGAGAAGGAATACATCGAATCGCTGGGCATCGACGGTGACTACAACGCGTCGTTCGAGGCGGTGACAGGGATATCACTCGGCATGCTCGCAACGAGCTGCGAGCGATTTCTGCGCGATACGGACTCGATGTGGGATGACACGCTCCCTCGGGTTCTGAAAAAATCTCTCGGCGTCAAGCCGTCGCAGGCAAAGCGCGCGGACGCGCTCACGTTGTTCCGAGCCTCCGAGTATGATGACGCCTTTCCCGGCAACGAGATGGAAAGGGTGATGCGGCGGCAGGTCTCGGAGATGGGAATTGATCCAACCGCCGATGGGCGGATCATCCTCGACGTGGGCGAGCGCGAGGGGAAGCGATCGCGCGCGTTCTGCTCTCCGGTTCGGGTGCCGGAGGAAGTCTATCTCGTGCTGCGGCCGCACGGCGGTCAGAGCGATTACAACACTTTTCTCCACGAGCTGGGACACGCGCTCCACTACGGGTACGCGAGTCCGGACTACCCGTTCGAGTTCAGATGGCTGGGAGACAACTCCGTCACCGAATCGTACGCGATGCTGTTCGACCACCGGATGCAGGACGGCGGCTGGCTGCTCCGCTACACCAGGCTGGGCAGCAACAGAGTCGGGAAGTTTCTGCGCACCGCTGGCTTCGAGGAGCTGCATTTTCTGCGACGCTACTGCGCCAAATTTATTTACGAGCGCGCGCTCTACAGCGGCGAGGTGCGCTGGTCGGAGCTGCCCGATCTTTACGTCTCCCTCCTCAGCAAAGCGACGGGGTTCGAGTACGACCCCGCCGACGCGTTCGTGGACGTCGATCCCCGATACTACTCGGCGCGGTACCTGCGCGCGTGGCAGCTCCAGTCCGTTCTCAATGAGGAGCTGACGGCCCGCTTCGACGTGGACTGGTTCCGGAACCCGAGCGCGGGGCCGTGGATGGTCGGCGAGCTGTTCGCTCAGGGTCAGCGCGATACGGCGGACGAGATCGCGACTCGCGTGGGCGCAGGCACACTGTCGTTCCAGCCGCTGATTCGTAAAATCGAGTCGCTGCTCGCTTGACTTACTCGGCTTTCATCGAGAATCGCGCGGATTCTATGTCGCGCATCTATGCATCTCTGCTTGGGTCGAGTCGGGGTATCCTCTTCGCGGCTACGCTCGCTTGGTCGGAGCCCCTAACAACGCTCCTTCGCTCCGCTCAGTCGCGGGTCTCCTCCTCGCGCTCTCTTTGCAAAGCCGCTACGAGGACACCCCGCCTCTCCCAGCAGAGCTCCCTAGGAGCGGCGGCTCTCAATCCTCGCGCGATTCTAACGGGCGTCGAGTGAGTCGAGCGCTGTGCACGCACGGGCCTGACTGCGAATCCGCGCGGGACTCAAGCGCGTCCCGCGCCCACTGCTTTGGATACACGGACTTACTACAGTCGCGCGGAGCGCGACGCCCGCAAACGAGCGCAGCACGACGAGCGCGTCAGCGCGACATAGCCCGAAAGTGAGCGCAACGGAGACGGGCGTGCGGGCCGAACCAAGCGCAGCGCGGTGTCTTCCAGATGTCAGGCAGGGAAGGAGGGAGGGGTCCTCGCAGGCGCTTTGCAAAGCGAGCGCGAGGAGGGGAGACCCGCGACTGAGCGGAGCGAGGGAGCGCAGTTAGGGGCTTCGGGTGCCCGCTAAGCGCAAGCGTGCGGGCAGGGAAAGCGAGCGTAGCGCCGGAGAGGACCCCCTCCCGACTGACCGGCGCTACAATCTCGAAGTCAACAGCTCGAAGCTACCGACCCTGCAGCTCGTCCGCGATGCGCGAGCCGTCGTACATCTTCCGCAAAGCCTCGACGATCCCGCGCGAGTGCACGCTGACGGTGCGGCCCACGTCCGTCGAGAAAATGAATCGATTGGAGACACCTTCGATGTTCGAGTCGAAGACAAGCCCCACGACTTCCGCGCTCTTATTGATCACGGGACTGCCCGAATTGCCGCCGATGATGTCATTGGTGGAGACGAAGTTGTACGGAGTCGACATATCGAGGTTGTTCTTCCGCTCCACCCAGCGCTGCGGAAGCTTGAACGGATCCTTGTCGTCGAACGCCGCCGACCGCTCGTACAGACCGTAGAACGTGGTCTTGTAGGGAGCAATGGTCCCATTGCTCGGGAACGACTTCACGACCCCATCGCTGATCCGCAGCGTGAACGTCGCGTCGGGAGGCAGCGCGGTTCCAAAGGCCGCGAATAACGCCTGGCCGATCTTCTCGCTGTTCGTGGCGATGATCGCGTTGAGCGCATTGGCTCTGGTGGCAACCGCCCGATTGAGCGGATCGACCGCGCGCACCCAGGCGATCAACGGGTCCGTCGAGGCGTTCACCGCCGACTCTCCACCTTGGAGAAGCGACTGACGGAACGCCAGATCTCCGACTTTGGTGTTCCGCACGAGGTCAGCAGCGACCGCATCCGGCGTACGACCGCGGAGCGCGACCTGCAGGAAGGAATCGTTTGCCGGTAGCTCGCTCTGCGCCGCGCGCAGCTGCGCCGCGATCGCGAGGCGTTCGAATGCGGTGTCTATCGGGACCGGCTGAGAGAGCTGCGCCTTGATGTTGTTGAGTCCGGCGCCGCGGTACTGTGGAAGGCGCGCTGAATCCGGCTTGCCGCTTTCCGTTGCAACGCGTACGAGACCGGCGCCCAGTTGGAGGAGCGTCGACCCGCCTCCGAAACCGCGATAGCGGAGCTGCGGATTGAACGTCGCCAGCTCGCGCTGCGCCTGCGTGATCGCATCCCAGGTGCCGCCGTACTGCGCCTGAAGCTTCGGGTCAGCCGCAACTCGCGCACGGAACTCCCGCTCGAAAGCGCGTTTCTTGGCCATGCTCAGCGTATCGAGCAGTCCGGCGCGGTACCCGGTTACCGCCTTCTGGGAGTTCGCCACGCCGAAGACGTCGTTCTGGTACCGTCGAGCGGCCGAGGTGTCCGTGCGGGCGAGCTCGGCGTAGATGGCGAGCGCGCGCTTGTACGCCGCGAGTGACGCGGGATACCCGACGTCACGGAGGAATTCCATTTGGGCGATGGTGTTGAGGCGTCCGGTCGAACCCGGGTTTCCGACAACGAACACCAGCTCGTTCTCGCCGGCCCCGCCTGCACTCCACTTGAGATAGTCCGGCGGGCTGTACGGCTGACCATTCTCGTAAACTCGGAGCAGCGTCAGATCGAGATCGTACCGTGGGTAGGTAAAGTTGTCAGGATCGCCACCGAAGAACGCGATGTCGCCCTCCGGCGCCATCACCAGCCTGATGTCGCTGAAGCGGCGATAGCGGTAAAGCGAATAAATGCCGCCCTGATAGAGCGAGACGACCTGGCAGTTCAGCTGCGTCTGCTGATTGCACTCGGTTTGTATCTGTGAGATTACCGCCGTGCGCTGCGCCGCCTGTGCGGCGGGAGTCTGTCCCGTGATCGCGCTCCGCACCCTGTCCGTGACATTCTGAATCGATTGAAGCTGGTCCACGTAAAGGCCCGCGCACTTCTTCTCATCGGCGAGCGTTCGCGCTGCAAAGCCGGTCTGGATGTAGTTCGAGTCCGCGGGTGAGGCCGCGGCGGTGCAGTCGCGTCCACAGTGGTGATTGGTCATCACCAGCCCCCGCGACGAAACGAACGACGCCGAACAGTTTGGCAGGCGGACTGACGATAAGCGGACGTGGTCGAGCCATCGTTGATCTGGCGCAAAACCATAGGTTCGGCGCCAGTAGTCGAGCGGCGGCGCGTCGAAGGTCCACATCGTGCCGAACTCAGGCTTATAGGTGGCCGCCGGAAGCTGAGTTGGCTTCGCCGGAGCTTGTCGGGTGGCGGCACCCTGACCCCAAGCCTGGCTGGAAACAACGATTGCGGAGGCGAGCGCCAGCGCGCGCAGCACGGATCTACTCGTCAACATTTTCGTCTGCCCTGTTCGTGAAGGTTTCGCGAACCCCAAGTTGCAAGATGCCGACCGCCGCGGCGCGTCAGCTTGTAGCTCCTTCCTGGCCGGTCTAGATTGCACGGACTCACTCGAAACCCTTGACTCGGCATAATGTCTCACCACAATCGCACGCTCCAGGAAACGACGACCTCACACAGCCCCGCCGAAGTCCTCCGCTCGGCGAAGGATTTTTTTGCACGACAGACGGGCATTTACGCCGCCTTTCCGGAGCAGGAGTCGAATGCGCACGTGACGCTGCGCGGGCAGGGTGGAGAAGAGGTCGTGATCGCCGCCATTCCAGGCGCGGGCGAGACGAAGGTTACCGGCTCGACGTACCTGTTCGATCAACAGATCGCACGCTTCTTCGCCACGCTCGCGCCTGTGCCCCTTGCCGTCGCGACCGAAGGCGGAGAATGACCACGCCCACGCCGTTCGTCAGCGGCTTGAGAACGCAGGGCACGCCGTACAAGCTCGGCTCGGGGTCCGGACCGGTGCTTCAGCTGCGGGCGCAGGTACTGGAGGCATGGGATGCCATCCGCATCGATGCGGATCCATCGGCTTCTGTGAAGAGCCTCAAACACCTCGCGTTGAAGGAGCTCTATCCCGACGTCCAGAACGACGATGAGTACGTCGTCAAGTTGCACGGCTGGGAGATCCTGGACGAGGACGCCCCGATTTCGTCCACCGAGGCGAAAAACGGATCGATCTTTCTCATCACCGACCGCCGCCGGCGACCGGTAGAGTAGGCGTCCCGCGCAATGCGGGCCGCGTTCATCTCGCACAGCGACTGCGGACGACACGACACCGGCTGGGGACATCCGGAACACGTCGGACGCCTGCGCGCCATCACCCGGGCATTGCGTGACGACCCGGAG
>DASWGL010000549.1:0-3743 GCA_036393735.1 Gemmatimonadaceae bacterium
AGAATGTCCGCGAACGTCACCACACCGAGCATAATGCGCGCATTCGCTCTGCTGACCACGGGTAGAACCTTGTGGCCGGTGTCTCTCATTCGCGCCAACGCTCGGCTCAACGGCTGGTCGTTGTGCACGTGTGGCAGCTCCGCATACCTCTGGCCGTCGGATCTGCGCGCTATCTGCATGAGGCGCGCAATCGTCATCTCCTCTCGGCCCTGGTCCATTGCGGCCGCGATGTGGCGCGTGCGCACCATTCCAACAAGGCCGAGGTCGTCGGCAACGGGCCACGATTCCAGAACGCTGTCTTTCACGCGGTCGGCGGCATCGCTGATTGTCATCTCAGGATTGAGGGATTGGGGCGCTTCGCGAATCGCGGTGTTCACCCGCAGCACTTCCCGTCGCGCGCCGTACGGGCGGGTCGGAAGATGCAGCCCATCCTGGTGCGCGAGAGCCTCGTAGATCGGCTCTTTCTGGAGCTTCTGCGAGATGTAATACGCGATGAGATTCGCAATCATCAGTGGGACTATGATCGTGTAATCGCGTGTCACCTCGAAAATCATGATCACCGATGTTAGCGGCGTCCTGATGATCCCCGCGAAGGCAGCTCCCATTCCGACCAACGCATAGGCGCCTGGCCCCGCCGTCGATGCGGGGAAGAGCAGATGCGCCACCGCCCCTACCGAAGCACCCACCATCGACCCGATGAACAAGCTCGGGCCGAAGATTCCGCCGGCATTGCCTGATGCGTACGCGACCGATGTACAGATGATCTTGAGCACCGCCAGCATGATCACGACTTTGAGAACTACATCGCCATTGAGGACTCTCTCCACCTGATCATAGCCGACGCCGAGTACCTGCGGCACGAATAAGCCGAAGATGCCGACGGTGAGTCCACCGGCAACCGGCTGAATCCAGAGCGAGGCACGCGGCAGTTTTGCGAATCGCGCGCGCATCCAGAGCAGAAGCTTGACGAACGCCACGGAGCTGAGTCCTCCGACGATCCCAAGCACCACATACGCCCCGAGCTCGGCAGGGCTGACGAGGTGGTATCCGGGGACGTGGAAGAGCGGGCTGTCACCGAGAACCAGGTGAAGGACCATCCACGATGTCGCGGACGCGAGCACGGTCGAGCCAAGGATGGGTGCATGCAGATCGCCTACGATCTC
The DNA here is from genome assembly GCA_036393735.1 of Gemmatimonadaceae bacterium. Lineage (GTDB taxonomy): Bacteria > Gemmatimonadota > Gemmatimonadetes > Gemmatimonadales > Gemmatimonadaceae > UBA4720. The sequence goes on from DASWGL010000549.1 coordinate 1,164, forward strand.
CTCGAGCGCGAAAAGCACGGCCGCGACCGGAGTGTTGAATGCAGCAGCGAGCGCGGCGGCTCCGCCGACGGGAATCAGAGCCCGGACCTGAAGTCTGCTCAATCCGAGGCGTTGCGCGATGACCGATGCGAGTCCCGATCCCATGTAGATCGAGGGTCCCTCGCGTCCGAGCGGAATTCCGGTGGCCAGCGAAATTACGCAGCAGACGAATTTTCCCGTGACGGATCGCAGCGAGATTCGGCCGTCGTGAATGAAAAGCGCCGCGCGTGTCTGCGGAATACCGCTCCCGCGCGCGAGCGGGAAGTACTTGAAGAGGAGATATCCGGTAAGGAGAGAGCCGAGTGTTGGAACGAGGATTCGTCGCCAGCCGGCTCCGCCCGCCGGGTACATGAGCGCCGAGAGACGCCCGGTGAGAAGAATGAATGCGACGACGACGAGGCCGACGAGCGCGCCAATCACGAGACTGAGCAGGAGCGCGAGACGGTCCTCCTTGCGGCGGACGTCCTCGACCATCCTGACCAGTCGCGCCGGCAGGGCGGAAATCTTTATGGCTGGCATTTTCTGAAGCTAAACGCTTCGACGCCGTGTCGAAGCGTTTAGCTCAGGCGCGGTTTTTATCAGCGTGGGTGAAGAGCTAGGGCTTCGTCACCGTCAAACCGCTGACCAGTCCCTCGGTGTTGTGCGCGAATCGGATACCATAAATCCCATCGGTCGACTTGAGCTTTCCGGGGCCGACGACATCCGACTTGTTATAGGTACCGACCACTGTACCGTTGATTGCGCACGATACCTTGTCGCCCTTGACCGAAACCGCGATGTCCTGTGTCACCGGAGATCCCGCGCCGGCAGCCTTGTGTATCGCGGCGTTCGATTCGCCGTGACCACCATTCAGTTGAAACGGCGCGGGACCAAATCCGCGCACGATGAAGCTGCCGTTTCCGTAGGCGGCGCAGTAGAGATAGCTCTCGTTGGGCGTCCCCATGTCGTTGCCGCCGATGAAGATTCCGTACGGGTGTGGATGATCGTTCAGGTTCATGTACTTGGGTTCTGTGAACGTCGCCTTCACGGTGTAGTCGTGGCTCGCCGTGTTCCGCGGATTCCAGTACGCGACCGCTGGTCCGGTGGTGACGTGCAGCGCGTTGCCGTCCTGAGCGAGCTTCGCGTTCGTGAGGAGCTGTCCCCGTCTCGCCTCACCGGGGTCTATCTGTCCTGACCAGTCTTTGACGGATATTCCGCCACCGGCGACCTGGCGCGCGGACTCATTCTGGGCCTTGCTGGTGCAGGCCAGCGAGACGAGAGCAGCAAGTGGCAAGAGGGAAGCGTAGATGCGGCGCATAGAGACCTCTGTACGTTGAGTGAAAAAAACAGGCAAAAGAACGGGTGCGAGCTGGCAGCTCCAAGCTTCTAGTTACCAGTTCACGACGTCGGGACGTCACTCAGCTCATAACTTCTGGACGTCACTCACAAGAATATAGAAAAAAACGTGGACGCCAATGGGGTGAACTTACACACCTCATTGGCGTCCATTTTGTACTTCTGCTTCAGGACGCTGCGGCCAGATCTCTTGCCGCTCGCGCCAGAGCCTGCACTTTCCCGGGATCACTCGACGTGCGGGCGTCAACGTCGAGCTGCGCCGCGAGTTGAGTCAGTGCGTCGCGACGCTGAGCACCTGATGCGCTCTCAGCGGTTGCGAGCGCCTGGCGCGTGGCGGCCAATCTGCCCGCGCTCAGACCGTTCGACCGCTGCAGCTGATCCGCAAAGGAGCGCGCCAGTGCGAAACTCGGCGGCCATACCAGCTTCGGCTGCCCCTGGGTGTTGAAGTAATCGAAGTGCACCGTCTTGGCGGCGTCGATTTCATTCTGCGAGAGGTACGCGCTCGGAAGTAGCTGGAAGATGTCCAGACCACGCGCGATTTCCGAGCTCACAATGTTGCCGTTGTACCAGTACGCGGACCACGATCCACCCATCGCCATTCTGGTCGAGTCAACCGGGCCGCGATCGAAGAACGCGATTTCCCTCGGGTGTTTTGGATCGGTCCAGTCGAACACTGATATTCCGCCCTGGTACCACGCCTGCACCATCACGTCGCGCCCCGGAATCGGGATCAGCGAGCCGTTGTGGGCCACGCAGTTTTCTTCCTTCGTCTGTGCAGCGGGGAGCTTGTAATAGTTCTGGAACTGCATCTTGTCACCAGCCGGATCCGCCGAGGCGTTGCGAACCATCACAGGCGCGCCGTTCGCGTCCGTGAGAGTAAAGATCGCGTCCGCACCCCACTCACGCCTGTCGGTGATGCGGCACTTCGGCTGGCCACCGCCGCCCCACTCATCAGAGAAGAGGACCTTGGTGCCGTCGTTGTTGAACGTCGCCGAATGCCAGTAGGAGAAATTCGAGTCCGCTACTGCCGCCACACGAACTGGACGCGCGGGATCGCGGATGTCGAGAAGGAATCCGTAGCCTTCACACGCGCCGCCGGCAAGGCCGATCGCCGGATACACGGTGATGTCGTGACACTGCGTTGGTCCGGGACGCGGACCGCTTCCGCTCGGCTGCTCACCGATCATCTTCGCGATGATTCCGGGA
>DASWGL010000550.1:0-13587 GCA_036393735.1 Gemmatimonadaceae bacterium
CGTGGCCGTATGCGTGATTGATTGAGACGTTGAGATAGGCTGAGAACGGCCCCGGAGGGCGTATCTCCTGCACCGTTTCGATGCCGGTGACCTTCACCTTGGCGATGTTGACGGACGTCACAATCGCGGATCCCGGAACCGTGTTGTCGTCAATGCCTGGCGATCCCGGCTTGTAATAGCCCGCGAATTTCGAGACAAGGCCGAATGGGAAGCGATGGACATATCCGGCCTCGTAAAAGTTATCACGCTCCGGAAGCGTCGGTTCAGCCGTAACTCCGCCTTGAGCAACGCTGGTGATGGCGCGGAGGTCCTCGACGTTGGTCGGAAGAAAGAGCCGGCCATAGTAGAGGTATAGCGTATTCGCGGAGTTGGGGAAGAAATTGAGTCGCACGCGTGGACTCCATTGCGATCGCGTTCCCGCGAACGGAGCGTTGTGCGCGTCGTAACGCAAGCCGGTTCGAATCTCGAACTGCTCGACCGGTGAGTACGCCGTCTGCGCGTAACCGCCTGCGTCCCATCCCTTGAGCGCGGAGTTCGATGCGGGCCCAGGGTTCCCGTTTGCGGAGGCTGTCGAAAAATCCTCCTGACCGCGAGTGAAGCTGGATAACGTTCCAAACTTGAACTCCAGCTCGCGGGCCGGATGAATCGAATAGTCCGCCTTCAAGCCGAGCGTGTTGAAGTTTCTGTTTTCGCGAATGTTGTACAGCGTCGTGTCCGGGAAGAAAATGAATTGTGGAGCGTCCTTCGCACCCGGAGTATAGCGTAGGCCGCCGTGCCGGTAAAAAAGACCGAAGAAGAGCTCCGGTGCTCCCCCAACGTTCGCTGCATTTCCACCGCCGGTGTACTCGGGGCCGGAGAATTGGTGCCTCCAGCCAAGATTGACGAAGCTGTTGATGTCGCGCTGGTTGTCATCGAACTGGCTGTTGCCGGTCGTGTCGAAAGGAACCTGGAATTTCGTCTGTGAAAGATTCCCCTCGAGATTGATCACATCGTTGAGGCCTGGGGTGAACGCAATCTTCCCGAATCCAAACCAATCCTCGCCGTGATTGTGAAAATTCTGAACTTCGTTCGTGGTTGGATCGAGGATCACCGGCTCGCGGCGCATGTCGGTGGTCTGATGCGAGCCCGAGAAGAAATAGCCGAGTTTTCCCGCGTTGGCGCTCGCGCTCAGTCCTTGTCCGTAAGTGTTGTAGTTACCGGCATAGCCTGAAAGCTGATAATGCAAGCCACCTGCAGGAATCCGCGTCGTGATGTTAACAATCGCGGTGTTCTTGTTTCCATACTCGGCATCCCAACCCCCGGTTATGAAATCGATCTCGTTCACGACTGCGGGCTCGAACAATTCATTGAGGCTGCCGGATATTCCGGCGGGCACCGGTACGCCATCGACGTAGTAGGTGTACTCCGCGTGCTGGCCGCGAATGTGAACCTCGCCGGTTGGAGCGCGGGCCGCACCCGCAATGGATTGCTGAAGAATCTGCGACGTCGTATTGGTTGGCGCTCCGTGATACTGATCCTGCTTGAACCGCTGATCTCCGGTGCGCGTATCGACGGCGAGCGGCACGGAGGCGTTGACGGTGACGCCCTGCAGACTTATCGCCACGGCGGTGAGAGCAAAATCAACTCGGATGTCCGCGTTGCTGTCGCCAATGGTGACTGTTTTTGACTGCGGACCGAAACCCAGAAAGCGAGCGGTTATTGCATACGTCCCTTGGGCGATGTTGTGGGTCGTATAGCGTCCGAACGCATCCGTAGACGCGTTGGCGACTACCTCGGTGCCTCGCATGACGCTGACTTCCGCGGACGGAAGGGGCTGACCGCTCCCGGCGTCGGTGACGACGCCGGTGATGTCGGCATTCTCCCGGCGCACCGGGTCAGCTGCGGAAACGCCAGAGTGAAGTGTGAGCAGACCTGCTGCGACCAGATATATGCGCGCTGCTACGCGATAATCGCGTAGAAATAAAACCGACATGAATTGCCTCGATGTTGGGTGCCATGGAATGCCGACACACGGTGTGATCGGCGTGCGTGATCCTGATGCGCGGCACGCTGGAGCTATGGGCTCCGGGTGCGCGGATGGATTACGCCTGTGCGGGTGGCGCCCGGGGGAGGCTGGAAGTGCCGTCAGTCAGCCACTCGGGGAAGAGCGGGAGACGGCGGACAATCTGGAGAGATCTTGACTGCGGAAGAGATGCCGGCGACCGGTCCGCCGACGTGGCGAGAGCGCCAGCGACGAACTGGCAGAGCGCGCAATTGTCTTCCTGATGGACGCGAGGGCACCGCGGCGTCCCGTGATCTTCGATGTGGGGACGAACAGCGGCAGTGACCGCATCGCCCGCCGCCGATGCGTCGATGATGCCGACGACGCCCGGCAAAACCGCTTGCGCAAGCCCGGCGACGAAGATCCAGCCACGAACGAATCGCGAAACGCGACTACCCACTCTGTCGTTTCCTCTGGTGGAGAGCAACGAGCAATCTAATTCGACGATGGCCCAGCCCCAAATGTGGACTGGCTCGCGGACGAATTGGTATGTTGCTGCATCCTGACGCGTGAATACGCCAGCCAGTCAATTATTGCTGATCACTTCAGTCAAACATTTGATGATTACTACAAATGATTGAGATTCCTTCTCACACGATTGCTCAGCTCCTCTATCTCGTACACACGGATCCAGAGGAGCTGCGGGAAGCACTGGGTGAGCTGCGCGCTCCCGACATCGCCGAAGCTCTACGCGAGCTGCCACCCGAAGCCGCCGCGAAGGTGATGGCGTCGCTTCCCTTCGAGCTCGCGGTCCAGGTGTTCGACGAGCCGGAGCTGACTCGCCATCGCTGCGCGATCATCCAGCTCATCGAGCCACGGAAGGTCGGGCCCCTCATAGAAGCAATGTCCGCCGACCAGCAAGCTGATCTCTTTCGTGAAGTCCCGACCGAGGAGCGACCGCGCCTGCTGGCGACCGTGAGTGAATCGACTCGTGCCGCGCTCCAGAAGCTCTTGCAGTATCCGCCCGAGACCGCCGGCGGAATCATGACCACCGAATTCGTCAGCGTCTCATCTGACTGGAGCGTCGACCAGGCGCTGCGGCTGATCAGGGAAGTAGGCGGCCGCAAGGAAACCGTCTACGCGATCTACATCGTCGACCCTACAACGCAGGAGCTGGTTCACGTGGTGTCGCTGCGCGAGCTGCTGACGGCAGAACGCGAGGACAACGTGCTCGACGTCGGCAACAGGAGACCGCCGCTGACGGTGCCGGCTGACATGGACCGCGAGGAAGCGGCTCGCCTCATCTCGAAGTACAACCTGCTGGCGATTCCGGTCGTCGACGATCAGCGCCGCATGCTTGGCATTGTCACGGTCGACGACGTGATCGACGCTCTGGTGGAAGAGTCGACCGAAGACGTCCAGCGCTTCGGAGGTATGGAGGCCCTCGACGCGCCGTACATGGAAATCGGATTCGGGCAAATGATCAAGAAGCGCGCGGGCTGGCTGTGTGCGCTATTCCTGAGCGAGATGCTGACGGCGACGGCGATGCAACGCTTTCAGGGTGAGATCGAGCGGGCCGCCGTGCTCGCGATGTTCATTCCGCTCGTCATGAGCTCGGGCGGTAACTCCGGCTCGCAGGCGACATCACTCGTAATAAGAGCGCTCGCCCTCAAGGAGCTCAACCTCCGCGACTGGTGGCGGATCGCGGTGCGCGAGCTGCCCACCGGGCTGGTTCTGGGCACAATCCTTGGCATAATCGGCTTCACCCGAATCGTGCTCTGGCAGAACCTGCACATTTTCAGTTACGGACCCCACTACTTCCTACTGGCGGTCGCGGTGGGGTTCTCGCTCGTTGGAATCGTCGCGTTCGGATCGCTCGCCGGATCGATGCTTCCGTTCCTGCTGAAACGAATCGGATTCGATCCCGCCAGCGCGTCGGCCCCGTTCGTCGCGACGCTCGTCGACGTCACCGGGCTCGTGATTTACTTCTCGGTCGCGTTCCTTGTGCTTCATGGGACGCTCCTATAGGGGGGAGCGGCAATTTGGTGTGGGGAGTAGTACAACTGAACGGGTGCCAGACGCCAGTAGCGCAGTGGGCAGTGATCGGTTCACTACGTCCAGAGCTCACCAGCGCTGTTCTGGGCACAGGCAACCGCTTGTGCCTTCTCGCCAGTAGTGAAGTCCGGACGTAGTAAACCACAAACTCGCCGCTACGCTACTGACGTCTGGCACCCGTTCTTTTGCTTTTCCTTCGCGGTCAATCGATGTATGACCGCAGCCGCTCGATCATTCTCCGATCCGTCCTCTCAGCATCATCGAGCTTCGGAGTCTCGATGATCTTTCCGATCCCCGCGAGCCGGGAATCGTTCATGATCCGGCGGAACGCGCCCTCACCAATCGCACCCTCGCCGATCAGCTCGTGACGGTCCCTGCGCGAGGCGAGCGGAACTTTGGAATCGTTGAGATGCATCATGCGAAGGCGCCGCCTTCCGATCACGTCGTCGAAACGGGCCCAGACCCCGTCATAGTCGTTCACGATATCGTAGCCCGCGGCAAAGATGTGCGCGGTATCTACGCACACCCCGACGCGCTTCCGGTAGGGAAGCGGAATCTTCTCGATCAGCTTCGCCATCTCCTCGAAGCTCGAGCCCAGCACCGTCCCCGCGCCGGCGGTCATCTCCAGCAGGAGCTTTGTATTGCCGGGCGCACCCTCGAGACCGATGCCGATTGCTTCGGCGTTACGTTCGAGCCCGCTCGCCCGGTCATCCATAAAATTGCCGGGATGTGACACCAGGTACTGGAGCTTCAGCGCGGCGCATCGTTGTAGCTCCTTGATGAACGAATCGATCGAGCGTTGGCGCAGCACCGGGTCGGGTGAGGCGAGGTTGATTAGATAGCTGTCGTGCGCGCAGGCCTCACGAACGCCGGTCTCGCCAAGCTCCGTCACGAAAGCCGTGCACTCCTCCTCCTCGCACACGCGCTCGGCCCAGCGGCTGGCCATCTTCGTGAAGATCTGCATCGCCGTGGCGCCTATCGATTTCGCGCGTGGCGGAGCCTTGCTCGTGCCTCCGGCTATCGAGACGTGAGCGCCGAGCGGGGCAACTTTGTGGTTGCTGTTGCTTGGCGCGCGAGAATCATCGCGCGGCACGCAGCCATTCCGCTGGATCTACCGCCGGCCCGCCACGCCTGATCTCGAAGTGGAGATGGGATCCGAGAGCGGGATCGCTGACACCAACGGTTCCGAGCGCCTGGCCCTTGATGACGCGGGCTCCTTTGCGCACCTCGATCTTGTCGAGCGACCCGTACACCGAGTAGTCGCCTCCGCCGTGTTCGAGGATGACCGTGTTGCCGTACGTACCCATCTGCCCCGAGTAGGCGACCGTCCCGGCGGAAACCGATTTTACCATGGTGCCGACCGGCGCGCTGATTCCGATCCCGTTCCAGCGGGTCGTGGTGTTATTGGGATTCACGAAACGGCCGAACCGGTAGAGAAACGCTCCGTTCACCGGCCAGTCCAAACGGCCTATATCAGTCGTACGGATCGAGCTTGGTGTCAGAGCCGCTGTTCCGGCGCGCCCACTCGCCCTTCTACGCTCGGCCTCGAACGATGCGATGAAGTTGTTCAGTCGCGCCTCGCTCTTTTCCAGCTCCGCGAGACGCGCCTTCGCACGCTTGGTATCCTCCTGCACGCGCAATAGGTTCTTCGCCTGCTCCCTTTCGAGGTCCGCGAGGCGCGCCGCCTCCTGCGACTTCAGCGAACGGTTCTCGGCCACGCTGCTCTGCAGCCGCACCAGCTGTATCTGTTGCGACTCGATCTTGTCGTGGAGCTCGTCGAGACGGTGAACGAGGCCTTTGTCCCGCAACGCGAGCAGATGCAGGTACTTGTACCGCGCGACGAGCTGTCCCACCGACTGCGCGGAGAAAAGAACCTCGGCGGAGTAGAGGGGGCCTCTCTTGTAGATCTCGATCAGCCGCCGCTGTAGCACCGTGCGCTTCATCCCCGCTTCGCGCTCCGACTTCTGAAGATCGGCAGTAGTCGTTTGCACCTCGTCGGTGATCGCGACGAGCTGCTGGTCGAGGGATTTCACCATCCGCGCAGTCGCGTCGTGCTGCTTGTCGAGAAGGTTTACTTCGTCGCGGATCTCGTGCGCGGTATTCTGCAATCCGCTCATTTTCTTCTCGAGCTCGTCGCGTTCCGCGCGGATGCGGGCGAGCTCATCGCGCTGCGCATTGATCCGCGCTTCCGCGCTCTCGGTTTGCTGAGCGGGCAGCAGTGATGAGAAAAACAGCGCGCAGAACGCGACCGCGTACGACGCGCGGCTCAAATTCGGCGTAGATGTCTCCCGACCGAGACTAGACTTCCCAGAACGCCCATCATGGCGCCGCCAACAACGCCGAAGAAGATCAGCTGGCGGTCAAAGAAGATCGTCTCGATGAAGTACTCGTTGACGACCCTGTTCGCGACCCAGACGAATATCAGCGCGAGCAGGCCGCCCAGGACACCCTTGACCAATCCATCGATCAGGAAGGGAAGGCGGATGAACATGTCCGTCGCGCCGACAAGACGCATGATCGAAATCTCTTTCGCGCGTGCGAGGACGGTCATCCGGATCGTCGCGCCGATGATGATGACCGCCACAGCCGCGAACGCGACACCAAGGGCAATACCGGCAACCGTCGCGATCGTTCGCAGACGATAGAGCTTATCCACCCACTCCTCGCCGTATCGGACGTCGTCGATGAATTGATAGGTCTTCATACGGTCTGCCACCGATTTCACGATCGCCGGGCTGCGCATCCCCGGCCGCAGGTGCACCTCGATTGAAGCTGGCAGAACACCGGCCTCGAACACATCCGCAAACTCGCCCATCTCCTTCCGCGCTCGCTCTAGCGCCTTCTCCTGCGACACGTAATCAACCCGCGCGACCTCTGGAAATTCCCCGATGTCCTTCATCGCCGCGGCGACTGATTCGATGTCCGTGCTGTCACTCACGAAGGCGCGAACCTCGACGCGCTCTTCTACCTGGTCCAGAGCTTTCCGGATGTTGATCGCGACGAGGCCGAACAGTCCGAAGGCGAAGAGTGAGAACGCTATCGTCACGACGCCGAGAGCGCTCAGGAGCGGTGCGCGGCGGGAAGCCGTCAGCGCTTCACGGACTGAGCGCAACTAGAATCTCTCCGTCGAATCCGAAGGCGTGTCGCGTACCTCGAAGGGCTCGTCGAAAGGTCTCGCCGAAGCTGGGGACTCGGAGGAATCGAAGACGACGCGGCCGTGATTGAGCTCGATCGTTCGATAGTTGGATCGGCGGACGAGATCCAGATCGTGCGTCGCCATGATTACCGCGGTGCCGGAGGCGTTGATATCGCGCAGAAGCTGGAACACGCCTCGAGTGGCGCGCTCGTCCAGGTTTCCGGTGGGCTCGTCAGCGATGAGGACGAAGGGATCGTTGATGAGGGCGCGAGCGATCGCCACCCGTTGCTGCTCGCCACCAGAGAGCTCGCGCGGGAAGCTCGTGGCCTTGGATGCAAGACCCACCTGGGTCAGCACGCGCGCGACCTTCGAGCGAATAGTCGCTTTCGGCGCGCCGGTCACCTCGAGCACGAAGCGGATGTTGGCCTCGGCCGTGCGGTCCTCGAGCAGGCGGAAATCCTGGAACACGATTCCGATGCGGCGCCGCAGACGGGAGATCTCCCGCCCGCTGGCAGCCTTCGAGCTGACACCGTTGATCCACACCTCTCCCTGACTGGGCTTGTCGTCCATGTACAGGAGCTTGAGGATCGTCGTCTTGCCTGAACCGCTGGGGCCGGTGAGATAGACAAATTCGCCCTTCTTCACCTCGAAGCTTACCTGCGCCAGCGCGACGCCAGAGCGTGGATATTCCTTCGCGACATCGGTGAGACGGATCATCGTTACTGCTGCAACGCCTGCTCTATGTCGGCGATGAGATCTTCGACGTTCTCGATTCCGATGCTCAACCTGAGGAAGCCGTCGGGAATTCCGATTCTGGCGCGCTCCTCCGACGTCATGTGCTCGTGCGAGCTGTACCGCGGCTCGATGACGAGAGAGTCGACACCCCCGAGGCTCGCCGCGTACGCGAACAGCTTCAGTCCCTGCGCGAACCGCATGGCGGCCGGGCCGGCGCCCTTGATCTCGATTCCCAGCATCCCCCCGAATCCATCGAGCAGGGCCTTGGCGATCTCATGATCGGGATGGCTCGGAAGCCCGGGGTAATGCACCTTCGCGATTTCGGGCCTCGTGGTGCACCATTCCGCGATCTTCATCGCGTTTTCATTCTGGCGCTTCACCCTGACATCGAGCGTCTTCAGTCCGCGCTCCAGAAGCCAGCACGCGAACGGATCAGGGGCCTGTCCCCAGACCATCATCTTCCGGCGAACCTCGTCGATGAACGGCTCGTTGCCGCATACGACGCCGGCCAGGATGTCGTGGTGTCCATTCAGGTATTTCGTCGCCGAGTGGATGACTACGTCGACGCCATGCTCGATCGGGCGGAAGTTGACCGGGCTCGCGAACGTCGAGTCGACGACGAGGGCGATGCCCTCATTGTGCGCAAGATTCTGGAGTGAGCTGAGCTCGAGTACGCGACATGTCGGATTCACGGGCGATTCAAGGAAGATCGCCCTCGTGTTTTTCTTGAGAGCTTTGCGCCACGCGCGCGGCTCGAGTGGATTCACGAGCGTGACCTCGATTCCCATTCCGACGAGATCTTCGGTGTACAGCTTTCGTGTTCCGCCGTAGATCCACGAGCTCGACACCAGATGATCGCCTGAGCGCAGGAGGGCGAGCATGGCGCAGGCGGTGGCGCCCATCCCGCTCGACAGCACCAGCGCTTCCTCCGATCCTTCCAACAGCGCTAGACGTCGCTGAACCCGTTCAGCGTTCGGGGTATTCCCGTAACGGGTATAGAGCAGACCTTCGCTCGTTCCGGTCTCCTGGGCGAAATTGACCGATTGCACGAGTGGGGATGCGATGCCCGTGCCCGGAGCCACTGGTGCCGCGCCGCCGTGAATCGCCGTTGTCGACAGTCCCAGCTTGCGTGCCACTTCTGCCACGAGCTCTCCTATCCGAGGTTGCGTGTAGTTCGCCCGGCGTCGAAATCGTGCTTGACGACCCGAACAATCTCCGCTGGGGCGATGCCCAGGATGTCGCGCGCGACGATATTTCCCGGGTTTACCGTATCATCGACGACCAACACTGCCAGCTCGTGACGCCTCGGGCCGTAAACCCAGACGAGCTCGCCATCCTCGAGCAGACGCCTGCGCGCGTCAGTGGGATGCAGGCGAACCAGAGGTCCGCGCTCGGCATCACCGGCGCGAGTCGCGATGTACTGCGAAACCATGAGCCAGGGCTGAAAACCCTCCATCATGCGTCGAGTCTCGTCGGCGCTGATGCACCGGTGGCGCTTCCCACGGCGACGTAGGCGTTGTCGTAGCGGATAAGCAGCCGCCTGCGCCACAGCGTGTCCAGCATTCGCTCGGCGGCGTCACGCGAGAGTCCGATCACGTCCGCTACGTCCGCGCTTACGCCCGCGCCCAAATGCGAGATGATTTCCCACGCCCGCCGTTCCTCGAGGCCGACGATGCCAATCAGCCGCGACTCGCCGTCGGCGTGCTGCGTCACCAGAGCGAGCTTGTGGCGCTCCAGTACCGCTTCGATCGCTTCCATGTGCGACTCGCTGATCCCGCGAAACAGGAAATACACTTCGCGCCGCGGCGCATCGATGCTCACGTACTGGAGGAGGAGCTTAGCCACGATCTCGTCGGCGCAAGAGAAATCGAGCAGTCCGACGTGCGAGAAGTCGATCACTGTGAGGGCGCGGTCGCCAATACGGTCGAGCTCCTGTTCTATCTCACATCGAACCGCCGCGCCGGTTGGACGCGTAACGAGGTTGGAGTAGAGCTCGCAAACGCTCTTGCGAAGCATCGAGCTAACGTCGATGTGATTGATCACGCCACCCGCTCCGGAATCGTTATCTGCACCTGCGCCCCCGGAAAATATGACAGGTCTTCCACGAGCGGCTCGTCCTCGTCCCAATCGCCTTTGGGAAGCACGGCGATGCGGGCGGTGCCGCTGCGGATCGAAAGTTTGCCATCCCAGTTTCCAACAAAACGCCTCACTCCGGCAAGGCCTTGACCTCGGCCGGGATCCCTGAACCGGGATGCGCCGCGCATAACGGTCTCTTCCAGAGCCTGCCCGTCGTCCCACCGGTCCTTCTTCTGGAACCCCGGCGCCGACTCCAACGACTGCCTGAAACCAATTCCGGGATCGGCGACGGCGATGACTACGACTTTCCGGCCCCCGAGTCGAACCCGCCAGGTGTAGGTCTGGACGGCAACCCAGCCGCCCCGCCCCGCGTGCTCGAGGATGTTCTGACAGACTTCCGACAACGCCATCGTGAACCGCATCGTGATCTTCGCATCGAGATTCAGATTCTTGACCAGCGCGTCCTGCGCTCTCTGCTGGATCTTGTCGACGACGTTGTGGACATCGTCGCTCTTCGAAATCGACGTAACCTCGAGAAGCACGCTGGTCTCTGCCGCCTTGGTGCTCCTCACCCGCCCCTGGATCTCGTACAGCTCGGCCGCGTGCTTGAAGAAATCCATCCTCGACCAGTAACTGCTGACGTTCTCGGCTTCCGGGACATACAGGATCGGACGCTCGGCGCGCGATTGCGCCAGCGCCAGCAGCGCCGTCAGGCCGTAGGGAGATGCCCAACGGGCGTGCCTCGTATCGACGATGATTTTTTCGTCCAGCGGCAGCGGCGCGACCTGATCCAGCACGAGCTCGAACGACTTGTCCTCGAGCGAATGTGGGACGTTGATGATTGTCGTCACTTGATGCTGAGCTCTCCGCGCAGGTAGTCGGCGAGACCTGTAGCGCCGCGATGGTCTACGTTCCGTGCAGCCGCATCCAGCGCGCGGTCGATTGCCGCGTCTAACTTATCACCCGCGAGAAGGCGTGAGAAATAGGTCGCGCCCCAGACATCACCGCATCCAATCGGATCGCCCGGACCTGCATGCCGTCTAAGTTTTGCCGGAACGCGCGCGGTCCTGATCGCGCCCGATATCGCGCCGAGTGCCGGGCGTCGGACATCTGAGATGCGTTCGAATCCCGGAGCCGCGAAATAAATAACGCCGCGGCTACCAAGTGTAATGGCGATCGAGGAAACGCCCTCGGCAAAGGCGATAGCAGCCAAGGCCATCGGGTCGCTAGCCATCATGCCCATCTCGTCTTCGTTGACCTGGATGAAGTCGAAGCACCGGCACCACGCGGCGGGATTCGGGAGCGGTTGTAGCGTTCGCATCCCGTCAGGTTGAATAGCAAGGAGCAGCGAGTGCAGATCGCAGTAGATCGGGCCGCGGAAGTGCTGTCTGATGAGCTGCGCAGTCTCCAGATCGAGCTCGAAGCCGCTGATCAAGTTGATGTAAAGCGCATCCAGGTTGGTGAGCAGAGGTTTCAGACCCAGCCAGCTCCAAGCCGGGACACCACCGCTCAATCGCTCACAACGGCGCTCGTCGCTCAGGTAGTGGAGCGCCACTCGATTGTTCGGGTGCGGCACCTCGATCGGAGCTGCGTCGGGGGCAGCACGGTCGAGGCGGGCGACAAACTCGCGGGCGGACTGCGCGAGATCGCTGCCCACCTTGAGGATCGGAACGAATTCCCAGTCGGGCGGAAGAGCGGCGTCCAGCGCGCCGAGAGCGTAGGTGACTCCGCCCCACTCCTCGACCGGCGCATCGCGTGGATCACGCCCGTGAATGATATCCCAGACGAAGCTGCCTATGACACCCACGCGCTTCTTACGCGTCATCGAGTTTCCGCGCGAGCGATCACTATAGCTCGCCCAGCTTCTGCATCTTGAACGTCCCGATCGCGCCGACAACGCCAGCGGAGAGGGGAAGTGCGCCCGGAACGATGCGGCACGCTTCGACCGCGGGTTTGAATGCGCGACGCTTCACTTCCGCGCGCAACGGTCGGAACAGCGCGTCTCCTGCCTGAGTGACTCCGCCAGCGAGCACGACCGTATCCGGATTGAAGAGGTTAAGAAGATTCGACACGCCCGCTCCTAGAAAGCGAGCAGTCTCGCGAACGACCTCTCTGGCGGTCGAATCGCCGCGCTTCGCGGCGTCGTAGACTGTCTGGGCGGTGATCTTCCGCAGATCGCCGTCGACCATGCTCACGAGAATGGACTCGCCCTCGTCCCCGCGCAGCGCTTCCCGCGCCCGTTCGGCGATGGCCGGCCCCGAAGCGTATGCCTCGAGGCATCCGTAATTCCCGCATTTGCAGCGGCGCCCCGTGGAGTCGATCGTGGTGTGGCCGATCTCTCCCGCGACGTCCGAGGCGCCGTGATACAGCTTGCCCTCGAGGATCAGTCCGCCGCCAATTCCGGTTCCCAGAGTCATGCCGATCACGTTGCGGCCACCGACCGCGGCACCGCACCAGAACTCGCCGAGTGTGGCGCAATTGGCATCGTTGTCGAGCGTGGCTTCGAGACCCACCCGGCCAGAGATCTCGTCGCGCAGCGGAAAATTCTTCCATCCAAGGTTGGGCGTCACGATGACGATGCCTTTCTCCCGATCGAGTGGTCCGGGCGATCCGATGCCGACGCCAAGAAAGGCGGACCTGTTGGCGCCCGTTTCCGACATCGTCTGCGTGATCACCTGCTCGATCATTCCAGCGATTCGATCAACGACAGAGGCGGCTCCGCCATCGGCGAGCGTCTGAGTGGTGCGCATCGCGATCTCGCGGCTGCCATCGACAGGCATCGCGCCCGCGACGATGTTGGTTCCGCCCAGATCTACTCCGACGATGTAACGCTCCTTCGAGCTCATACGGGCACCGGTGGGTTGAGGACTTCCATCAGCAAACTCGAGACATACTCGGGCGTCAGCTCGCGCATACAACGCCAGTGTCCAAGAGGACACCGCTGCGGCCCGTGCCGATCACAGGGCCGACAGGACAGGCTGTTGTTCCCGGCGACTGTATTTCGCTCGGCGAGAGGACCGAATCCGAACTCCGGCACCGTCGGACCAAAGATCGTGAGCGTCGGAGTTCCCATCGCCGATGCAAGGTGCTGCGGCGCCGAATCGTTTGTCACTATCGCCTGCGCCCGGCCAATCAGCTCCGCCGACGCGAGAAGCGGCAGAGTCCCGACTCCGTTGATCACCGCGCCAGGGCGTAACGCCTCGGTAATCTGCGCCGCCACCTCGGAATCGGCCTTCGACCCGATGATGGCGATCCTGAAGTCGTTGGCCAGCCGCTTCGCCAACTCGACATAATATGGCCAGCGCTTGGTCCCCCACGCACTACCAGGGGCGAGAGCTACGAACGGCTCCTCGATGCTGCCGCTCTGGCGCAGAAGCGAGTCGACCCGGTGGCGGTCCTCGTCTGACGGATAGAGTCGTGGGCGGATCTGGTCGCGCGTCGGAGGGTCCGCACATTCCGACATCGAGAGCGACCACAGTCTCTCGGCGTGGTGACGGTCCGGTCGATAGGCGACCTGCTTCGTGTACAACAATCGGCCAGTGGAGCTCGCGAATCCGATTCGTTCCTTCGCTCCGGTCATCATTGCGATTAGTCCGCTGCGAAA